>JAPKHB010000186.1 GCA_026647295.1 Planctomycetota bacterium
GGCCTTAGCCTCGCCGACCTTGGCCGCGATCCAGGCGGCGGCTTCGGCGACGGGGACTTCCGTCGTGTTCCTGGTGCGGCGCTCGACGATCTCGACAAGCCCCGAGGAGAGCTTCTTGCCGAGCACGATGCGCCAGGGAATGCCGACCAGGTCGGCGTCCTTGAACTTGGCCCCGGCCCCGAGGCTGCGGTCGTCCCAGAGGACGTCCACGCCGGCCGCCCCCAGTTCGGCGTACAGGGCGGCGGCGAGCGCGTCCTGGGCGGCGTCGCCCGGCCGCATCTGCACGAGCACGGCCGCGTAGGGGGCGATGGGCAACGGCCAGATCATGCCGTCGGCGTCGTGGTTCTGCTCGATGGCGGCGGCGGCCACGCGGCTGACGCCGATGCCGTAGCAGCCCATGTGCAAGGGCTTGAGGGAGCCGTCCTCGTCGGCGAAGGTCGCCCCCATGGCCGCGGAGTACTTGGTGCCGAGCTGGAAGATGTGCCCGACCTCGATGCCGCGCGTGATCTCCAGGCGCCCGCGGCCGTCCAGGGTCTCGTCGCCCGCGGCCACGCGGCCCAGGTCGACGGTCGGCGGCTGGGGCAGGTCGCGCCCGAACCAGACGTCGAGCCAGTGCACGTCGGCCTCGTTGCCGCCGCACAGGAAGCCCTCCACCCCCTCCACCGAGCGGTCGGCGAGCAGCGGGACGGCCGGGTCGAGCCCGATCGGGCCGGCGTAGCCGACGGGCGCGCCGGTGGCCCGGACCACGGCGGCCTCGTCGGCCAGCGCCACGCGCAGGGCCCCCAGGTGGTTGAGCAGCTTCACCTCGTTGATCTCGCGGTCGCCCCGGCACAGCACGGCCACCGTGCGCTCGCCGTCGGCGAACGCGGCCCGGTACAGCACGGTCTTGAGCATGCG
Organism: Planctomycetota bacterium; assembly: GCA_026647295.1. Lineage (GTDB taxonomy): Bacteria > Planctomycetota > PLA2 > PLA2 > JAEUHO01 > JAPKHB01. The sequence continues at coordinate 898 of JAPKHB010000186.1, forward strand.
CTCCACGGGCAGGTCGGGGAACAGCGCCCGCAGGTCGGCGCAGGAGCGCGCGCCCGGCGTCGGCTCCTTGTGCTTGGCGACCCGCGCCGGGGCGGGGGGCGGGGGCGGGACGCGGCCCACGGCCTTCTCGACGTTGGCCGCGTAGCCGGTGGCGCGGCACACGGCGATCGCGTCCTCGCCGGTCTCGGCGTCGACCATGAACTCCTCGGAGCCCGACCCCCCGATCGCCCCCGCGTCGGCCTGCACGGGGGTGAAGCGCAGCCCGCAGCGGGTGAAGATGCGCCGGTAGGCCTCCCGCATCCGCTCGTAGGACGCCGCCATCTCCGCGGGGCCGCGGTCGAAGGAGTAGGCGTCCTTCATCAGGAACTCGCGGCCGCGCATCAGCCCGAAGCGGGGGCGGATCTCGTCGCGGAACTTCGTCTGGATCTGGTACAGGACCAGCGGCAGCTGGCGGTAGGAGGTGAGGCGGCCGCGCACGAAGGCGGTGACCACCTCCTCGTGCGTGGGGCCCAGGCACACCTCGCGGCCGCGGCCGTCCTGGAAGTGGTAGAGGATGCCGTCGGTCACGTAGCGCGACCAGCGGCCGGACTCCTCCCACAACTCCCGCGGCTGGAGCGCGGGCATCAGCAGTTCCTGGCCGCCGGCGCGGTCCAGTTCCTCGCGCACGATGCGCTCGATCTTCTGCAGCACGCGCCACAGGAAGGGGCCGTAGGTGTAGACGCCGGCCGCCACCGCCTGGAGGAAGCCGGCGCGCAGCATGAGGGCGTGGGAGCGGACCTCGGCCTCGGCCGGCTCCTCGCGCTGGGTCGTGAACAGGCAGCGGGTGAGTCGCATGGCGGGGCGGAAGGATACCCCGGCGCGCCGTTCCTGCTTCAATCCCGGGGGTGCGCCTCGTCTCCTGGAACGTGAACGGACTCAGGGCCTGCGCCCGCCAGGGCTTTGCGCGCTGGCTCGAGGGCTCGGGGGCCTGGCTGGTCGGGCTGCAGGAGGTGCGCGCCCGGCCCGAGCAGATCCCCCCCGAGGTGCGGGCCCCGCCCGGCTGGCACGGGCACTGGGTCGCGGCGCAGCGCCCCGGCTACAGCGGCGTGGGCCTGCTCGTTCGCGAGCCGCCTGGGCGCGTGGAGACCTCGCTGGGCGAACCGCGCTTTGACGCCGAGGGGCGGGTCCAGATCGCCCACTTCGGGCGCCTGGTGGTGGCCAACGCCTACGTCCCCAACGGCAACGGGCCCGGCCGCGACCACTCCCGCATCCCCTACAAGCTCGCCTTCCAGGCGGCGCTGCGCGCGCGCCTGGAGGCGCTTCGGCGCGCCGGGCGCCGCGTGCTGGTGATGGGCGACTTCAACACCGCCCACCAGGAGATCGACCTCGCCCGGCCGCGGGAGAACGTGCGCACCAGCGGCTTCACGCCCCGGGAGCGCGCGGCGCTCGGCGGCTGGTTCGAGGCCGGGTGGGTGGACGCCTTCCGGCGCTTCGAACCCGGGCCGGGCCACTACTCCTGGTGGAGCCAGCGCCAGGGCGCCCGCGCGCGCAACGTGGGCTGGCGCATCGACTACGTCCTGGCCGCGCCGGCCGCGGCGCGCTTCCTCACCGCCGCGCGCCTTTGCCCCGAGGTGCACGGCTCGGACCACTGCCCGGTGGCCGTCGACCTGGATCCCCGCGTCCGCGCCTGACCTACCGTTCGCAGCCTGGCTCCGGTGCATCCTTCGAGCCCCCGGACGGCCGCCGGGACCGGATCGCCCCTACGCCTGCGGCGCCGGACCGGGCGGGGGGCGGGCGCCCAGGACGCGGCGCGCCATCGCGGCGACGAAGGGGCGCGGCAGGAAGCGCTGCGCGAAGACGATGGTCTTGTTGAGCGCCCCGGGCACCACCTCCATGCGCCCGCGGGCCAGCGCCCGAAGCCCCGCCCGGGCCACCTTCTCCGCGGGCATGCGCCACTGGAGCAGGCGGGTGAGGCGGCGGTAGCCCGCGGCCTCGAAGAACTCGGTGTCGGTGACGCCGGGACACAGCGCGGTCACGGCGAGCGCCGTCCCGCGCAGTTCCTGGTGCAGGCTGTTGCTGAAGTTGAGCAGGAAGGCCTTGGTGCCGGCGTAGGCGGCCTGGTACGGCGCGGCCTGGAACCCCGCGAGGCTCGCCACGGTCAGGATCCCGCCCCGGCCGCGCAGGAGCATCCCCGGCAGGAGCCGGCGGGTGAGGTCCACCGCCGCGACCACGTTGACCTGGATCATCCGCCCGGTGCGCTCCGCGTCCGCGCGCACGAAGTGCCCCGGCACCGCAAAGCCCGCGTTGTTCACCAGCACGTCGACGCCCCCGAGCGCCGCCTCGGCGGCCGCGCACAGACGCGCGGGGGCGCCGGGGTCGGCCAGGTCCTCGGGCAGCACGTGGACCGCGGCGGCGCCCCGCGCGCGCGCCTCCTCGGCGAGAGCCTCCAGGCGCGCCGTGCGCCGCGCCGTGAGCGCGAGCCGCGCGCCGGCGCCGGCCAGTTGGCGCGCGACGTCGCGCCCGATGCCGCTGCTCGCCCCGGTCACGAGACAGCCCAGCCCGCGGTAGGAGGGGATGCGTCCCATCGGCGGTTACAGGACTACTGCGGGGACCCGCCGGCCGGAAGCCTCATCCGGCCGGGGGCCCCGCGAGGAGGTCCTCGAAGCGCTCGGGCCAGCGGCCCTCCAGCTCGGCCACGGCGAAGGCCTGGCACAGGCGCCGGGCCTCCCCCAGGCGCGCGCCCGAGACGTCCACGGGCACCTCCAGGGCCTGCGGCCCCCAACTCGGGTGGAGGAGCAGCAGGCGCGCCCCGGCCACGTCCCGGCCGTGGAGCCGCTCGACGGCGAGCGCGTACAGCGCCAGTTGCCAACCGTAGCGCCCGGCCAGCGCCGCGGGGTCCGCGGCGCCCGGGCCGCGGGCGTTGGTCTTGTGGTCGACGATCCACAGGCCGTCCGGTCCGTCGAGCAGGAGGTCGATGCTGCCCTTGACCAGCAGCGCCTCGAAGCCACCCACCCGCGCCCCGTGCGGGAAGCGCACGGCGGCGTGGAAGGCCAGTTCACGCGCCACCCCGTGGCCGCGCCGCAGCGCGGCTCCGAGCGCCGCGGCGGTCGCGGTGGCGCGGAAGCGCCCGACCAGCGTCGCGCACAGCGCGAGGTCGGCGGCGGCGGGCTCGGCCCCCTCCAGTTCGGCCGCCAGGGCCGCGCGCAGCGCCGCCGGCGGGGGCGGCGCGAGGTCCGGGCCGAGTTGCTCGATGAGCCGGTGCACGGCCCGGCCGCGCGCCGCCGCCGAAGCCCCGCCACCCGCGGGGGCCGCCGGAGCGGGCTCGTCGAAGGCCTCCCGGCCTTCCCGGCGCGAGGCCAGGGGCTCGGATTCCCCGGCGTCGGGCTCCGCGTCCTCCGGCGGCGCCGGCGGCGGCCCGGGCACGGCCGCCAGGTCCGCGGGCACGAGGCGCTCGTGGTACAGGCGCGCGGGGCCGGCCGCAAAGCGCATCAGTTCGGAGACCCCGACGACGAAGCGGGTCCCGCCCAGCGGCGCGGTCGGGCGGCAAGCGCGCCCGACCCGGGCCTCTGCCTCCCGGTCGGCGGCCGGGTCCGGCGGGCCTTCGAGCGTGGCCGGCGGGGGCGCGGGGCGGGCCTGCGGGGGGCGCGCGAGCGTGCGCAGGACCAGCGTCGCCGCCCCGAGGGGGCGGACCTCCGGGCCAGGCCCGGGGGCGCCGCCGAGGAGTTCCCACAGCGCGCGCGCCCAGCCCTCCGCCCGGGCCGGGAGCCCCGACTTGATGTAGCCCGCGTGCGAGAAGGTGACGTAGACCCGCTCCTTGGCCCGGGTGAGCGCGACGTAGAGCAGCCGCAGCGACTCCTCGGCCGCGGCCGCCCGTTCGAGCGCGTCCAGGCGCCGGTGGCCCGCGCCCGCGCGCCGCCGGCCCTCGAAGGGGTCGCGCACGGTCACCCCGAGCCCCCCCGCGCCGTCGTGCAGGAGCGGGGGCTGGGCGCTTCGGCCCGGCCGCCGCCCGGCGTCGGCGAGGAACACCACCGGGAACTCCAGGCCCTTGGCGCCGTGCACCGTGAGCACCTGCACGGCGTCGACCTCCTCCCCCGCCGCGGGCGCCTGCGGTTCGCGGGCCTCGCCGTCGCGCAGCGTCTCGAGCAGGCGCAGGAGCCCACCCAGCCCGCGGGCGCCCTGCTCGGTCAGGCCCTCGGCCACCCACAACGCCTTGCGCAGGTTGGCCGCGCGGCGCGGGCCCTGCGGCTCGAGCAGCACCGCCTCGAAGAGACCCAGGTCGTACAACAGCGCCCGGACCACCCCGGCCGGGTCGTCCAGCACGGCGCGTTCGGCCAGCGCCGTGAGCGCGTGGAGCAGTTCGGCGAGGCGCCGGTCGCTCGCGGCGTCCCGGGCGAGGCGCTCCCGCGGCGTCCCCTCGCCCTCCGGATCGAACCAGCGCGCCAGTTGCGCCTCGTCGGCCCCGCACAGCGGCCCGGCGAGCAGCGCCGCCAGGGCGTGGCGGTCTTCAGGGTCGTGGATGGCCCGCAGCGCGTGCACGAGGTCCGTGATCTCGGCCGCCGTGAAGAACCCCGAGCCTCCGTGGGTGACGAAGGGGACCCCATGGCGCGCGAGCGCCTCCTCGATCGCGTCCAGCGGTCCGCGGGCGCGCACCAGCACGGCCACGTCGCCGTAGCGCAGCGGGCGGCCGCCGGCCGCCTGGGCGAGGCACGGCGTGCCCGACGCCACCAGGTCGCGGATGCGCCCGGCGATCCACTCGGCCTCCTCGACGCGCACGGCGTCCAGGGGCGCCTCGGCCCCGCCGTCCACCGCCACCACCTCCGCCAGCGGCTCGGGGGCGGGCGCGTAGGCCCCGCGCGCCACCAGGGGCTCGTAGGGCACGCCGGCGGCCCCGCCAGCGAAGAGCCGCTCGAACACCTCGTTGACCACGTCCACCAGGGCGGGGTGCGCGCGGTAGGACTCGGCGAGCGCGTGGCGCCCCGCGGGTCCGACGCGCTCGCGCTCGGCGAGGATCACCCCCACGTCGGCGCGCCGGAAGCGGTAGATGCCCTGCTTGGGGTCGCCCACGGCGAAGTGGGGCGCCCGGGTGCGCAGGTGGGCGAGGATCCGCGCCTGGAGCGGATTGGTGTCCTGGTACTCGTCAACCAGCAGCGCCGCCGGCACGAGGTCGGGCGGGGCTCCCCCCGCGTCGGCCGCCTCGAGCAGCGCCAGGGCCTCGATCTCCAGGTCCGCGAAGTCAAGCCCACCCCGCTCGCGCCGCAGCGACCGGAAGGTCTCGTCCAGGAGCACCACGCCGCGCTGAAGCGCCGGCAGCACCCGGCGCCCGGCCCAGGCGTCCAGGGCGCGCTCGGCCGCGGCCGAAAGGGCCTCGCCCAGGGCCTTGCGCGCGGCGCCGAGGGCCCGGCGGCGGGGCCAGCCGGGGGCCCCCACCCGGTCGGCAGCCTCGAACAGGTCGAAGGCGGCCTCCGGCTCCCCGGCGCCCAGCGCCGCGGCCGCGCGCCGGGCGCCGGCGAGGGCCTCGGCGAAGCGGTCGCGCAGCGCGGGGTCGGCCGTGAGGCCCGCGGCCGCCCCCTCCTCCTCGAAGGCGGCGGCGAGCGCGGCGAGTTCGGCCGGCGGCGGGCCGGGCGCCTCCGGCCCGGCGCACAGCGAGAGCCGCGCCGCGGGCACGCCCGCGCCGCGCAGCAGCCGCAGCGTGGCGGCGAGCGTGGCGCCCGGGTCCTCGCCCAGGTGTTCGAGCGCCGCGAGCAGGTCGGGCTCCTCGCGGGCCAGGCGGCGGCAGACGAGGTCCCGGGCCTCGGCCTCGAGCAGGCCGGCGGCGCGTTCGTCGAGCACCTGGAAGGCGGGGTCCAGCCCCGCCTCGACGGCGTGCAGCCGCAGCAGCGCGGCGAAGAAGGCGTGCAGCGTCGAGATCGGCGCGAACTCGACGCCGGCGCGCGTCTCCTCCTCGCCGGCGCCGAAGAGCTGCGCGGCCCGCTCGCGCAACTCGGCCGCCGCCTTCTCGGTGAAGGTGAGCGCCGCCACGCGGCGCACCCCCAGGCCGTGCTCGCGCACCAGGTGGGCGAAGCGCGCGGTGAGCACGCGGGTCTTGCCCGAGCCCGCGCCGGCCGTGACCAGGGCGTCGGCGAGCGGGTGCCCGACGGCCCGGCGCTGGGCCTCGGAGAGCGGCAGCGGTCCGGGGGCGGGGGCCTGGCTCACGCCTCCTCCTCGTCCTCGGCCGCCGGGCCGGCGCCGGCCTGGGCGCGCAGCCAGCCTTCGTCCGGCCGGCACACGGCGCGCGCCTCGCAGCGCCGGCACTCCTTGGGCGCGTGCGGGCGGCGGGCCGGGGCGACGCGCCGCAACTCCGCCACCGCGGCCGCCGCGTGCTGCTCGGCGGCCTCCAGGTGGCCCCGGAACTCCCCGGCCTCGAGCAGCACGGGCGCGGGCCCCTCGCGGCGCGCGGCGAGCCCGGGCCCCGCCGCGGCGCTGCCCAACAGGCGCCGCGCGCGCTCGCGCTGGGCCACCCACTCGAGCCCCACCACCTCCACGCCCAGCAGGCGTTCGACCGCCAGGGCGTAGAGCCGCAGCTGCAGTCCGGGGCCGGCGCGCTCGGCGCGCGCGGCGGCGAGCGCCAGGCGCACGTCGGTCGTGTCGATGCGGGCGAGCTCCTGGCAGGCTCGTACCGTGTCGCCCTCGTCGACGGCGAGGCTCTCGATCGTGCCGGCCACCTTGGTC
>JAPKHB010000187.1 GCA_026647295.1 Planctomycetota bacterium
AGGGGCCGGGATCGCGCAACTCAAGGCGCCCTTGCCCCACGATCTCGCGCGCCCGGACGTGCCGCGCTACCTGGAGGGGCGCCAGGCCTTCGGCCGGGCGCTCCAACGGCTGGCCGCGGCGCTCGAAGCCGGGGCCGAGGCGCCGTTGCTCGAAGCGGCCCGGGCGCTCCCCGCCGCGCTGGGGGCGTGGATCGACACCTACCTCGGGCTTCCGCCGGAGGTCGCGCTCTGACCCCGCGGCGTCAGCGTCCCCCCGCGGCCCCGCCCTCGAGGAGGATGCGCCCGACGCCGGCTTCCGCCAAGGCGCGCAGGACGTCGCGCAGCGCCGCGTAGGGCACCGCGCCCGCCGCGGGTGGCGTGGCCACCACGACGCGCGTGGGCTGGCCGGCGCGGCGGGCCACGTCGACCCAGGCGCCCAACGCCGCGTGCAACCCGGGCGCAAGGCCCGAGGCGCCCGCGCGCGCGGGGGGCGTCCAGACGCCCTCGGCCTCGGGGTGCAGCCCCTGCGTGCGCACGGGCACCGTCCCATCCGGCTGGACGCCCCCCAACACGACCCGCGCGCCGACCACGCCCTCCAGCGGCGGCACGAGCCCGGCGTCCCGGGGCACCGGCCAGGCAAGGGGCGTCCCCTGGGCGCCGGCGCCGGCAAAGCGCACCGCGTCCACCGCGACCTCCGGGTGCACCGCGGCCACGAGCACGCGCTGGACGCTCGCCCACGGGGCCTCGGCCTCGGCCTCGAGGCCGAGAACGAAGCGTGCGCCCGGGGCGAGGCCGGCGCGGGCCGCCCGCAGCGCCGCGGCCAGGTCCTCCACGGGGCGCAGCCACGTCCCGTGGGGCCCGGCGGCCAGCAGGCCACCGTCGGCCCCGACGACGATGGACAGCACCGGATCCTCCGGGGCCGCGCCAAGGTCCCACACCACGCTCGTTCCGTCGGACCGGTCGAAGCGCACCCGCAGGCCGGCCCCCGCCGGCCCGTCCCACCAGGGCAGGCGCACCCGCCCGCCGGGTTCGACCTCACCGAAGGCGACGCCTTCCAGCGCGGGGAGCGCGGTCCCCCCGCGCCAGGCGCGGGCCACGCGCACCCGGGTGCCCGGCGCCTCGGAGGCGAACGCAAGTTCGAGGGTGCGCAGGGTCACGCGCCCCTCGGGCGCAAGCGCCGCGAGGGTCTCAAGGCGCGGGAGGAGGAGGCCGCCCGCGCCCGCCCGGACCAGCACGGCGCGCGCGCCCTCGGCGGGCTCGTCGACGGGAAGGCGCGTGGCCCGATCCCGGGCCCGGCCCAACGCCTCGACGCGCCCGCGGGCCTCGAAGGAGCCTCCCGCGGACACCGCAATGGAGTCGGCCAGGACCAGGCCCGTCTCCTCGGCCCCGCCGCAGTCCAGGACGACCTCCCCGGCGCCGATCGCGCCCGGGGCCACGTCGACCAGCACCAGCCCTTCGATGCGCGTCCCGCCCACCTCGATCCGGGCGTTGGCCCGCCAGGCTTCACGCCCCCCGTCGCGGGCCGGCGCGGGGTGCTCGAAGCCCTGGAGGCCGAGGGCGAGCGCGAGCCCCTCGGGGACGAGGAGGGCGCCCGCATAGACCGGATCGAGGCGCGCCGGAACGCGCGCCTCCGCCCGTCCGAGCGGGTCGGAAAGGGTCACCAGGGCCTCTGCGCCTTCGTGGTCGAGACCCAGGCGAAAGGCCCCGGCCGCGGGACTTTCGGCCACGCGCAGGAGGAGCGCGCGGCCCAGGCGTAGGCCCGCGTACCCCCCGGGTCCCGCCCGGAACTGCGCCGAGGTCGGAACGGCGCCCGCCTCGAGTACGAAGCGGTGCCGCGTGGTCGGGGACGGGGGGGGCAGGTCGAGGTGGAAGGCCGGTTCCAGGGCGCCGCCGTCCGTGACGGATGCCTCCCACCACCGGGCCGGCGCCGGGAAGGCCCCCGGCAGCGTGAGGCGGCGGAGGTTGTGCGCACGCGCCTCGGCCACCGGCCCGCGCGCGGGGGGCAGCGCGACCTCGGCGTCGGGGCCCGAGGCCTCGGTCCCGCCGCGGCCCGGCTCCCCGCCCGGGTGCGGGCGCAACGCCACCACCAGCCCGAGCACGAGCGCGGCGACCACTGCGGCGAGCCAGAGCCGCCGCCCCTCTCCGCGCGCCGCCTCCAAGCTCGCCGGCCGGGGCGGCCACGCCAGGCGCGCGAGCACCCGTTGCTTGCGCTCGACCGGGCGGACCCAGGCCCGGAGCCCGGTCGCGAGTCCCTGCAACTCGGTCAGGAGTTGCCGGCGTTCCGCCCGGCAGGCCGCGCAGCGCTCGAGGTGCGCGTCCAGGGCCAAAGGCCGCGGCTCCCCTCCCGCCTCCAATTCGAGCGGCGTTCGGCTTTGCTCACAGGTCCACATGGCAGTGCTCCTTTCGCAGTCGGGCCAGCGCGCCCTGCCAACGGCGGTGCACCGCCGAACGCGAGGTGCCGGTCCACTCGGCCACCGCGGCGAAGCTCAACCCCTCCACCAGCACGAGCCAGGCGATCAGGCGTTCCCCCGGGGTGAGCGCGGCCCAGGCCTCGGCCGCCTGGGCGGCGGCGTCGGGCGCGGGCCCGGCCGCCGCCAATCCGGCATCGGGCCGTGGCCCCTCGCGCCGACGGCGGCGGCGCAGCAGGTCAAGCGCGGCGTGGCGCACGATGCGCGAAAGCCAGGCCCCGAAGCGCTCCGGGTCGCGCAACTCCCCGAGACGCGCGAAGGCCCGGGCGAACGCATCCTGCACGGCGTCCTCGGCATCCTCGGGCCGGCCGAGCACGGCCAGGGCCGTCCCGAAGGCGCGGCCGAGCCAGGCCCGGGCCAGGGCCTCGCGCGCGGCGGGGTCTCCCGCCCTGGCCTTCCGGACCTGTGCGCTCGTGTCCACCTGGGAATCTTGACGCCCGAAGGCCGCGCGCGTCCCAGGCCCCCGGTTTTTTCTGTATTGCGACTCATTCTCAATTTCATTATACCCGGAAGGCCGGTCCGGCGCCGTGGAGGGCGCCGCCCAGCAGCCGGCCGAGGGAGGCAGACGACCATGCAGACCCACTCCAAGACGCCGGCCGGCCGCACGCGCCGGGGCGTCCATCCCCTGGCGCTGGCGGCCCTTGCCGGCGTCCTTTGCGGCCTGGCCCCGGGGGCCCGGGCCGCCGACGAGGAGGAGGCCCCGCCCCCCATCGTCCCCGCGGAGCGGGCCCCGGGCGTTCCGCTCGAGGCGACGACCCGGGCGGCGGGCATGCTGATCGGGCCCGAGCCCGCCCGCGCGCTCGAGCGCATCCCCGGCTCGGGCACGAGCCTCACCCTCGAGCAGGCGCTCGAGCTCACCGAACCCTTGAGCGTGCAGGACGCCGTGCGCTACGTCCCGGGCGTCACGCTGCGCCCCGAGGTCCAGTCCGGCATCATCGCCAACATCGGCGTGCGCGGCCTCAACCCCGACCGTTCCGAGAAGATGCTGATCCTGGAGGACGGCGTGCCGGCGGGCCTCGCCCCCTACATCGAGAACGCCGCCTACTACATCCCCCCCTTCGAGCGCATGGCGCGCGTCGAACTGCTCAAGGGCAGCGGGCAGATCCTCTACGGCCCCCACACGGTGGGCGGCGTGCTCAACCTCGTGACGCCCGACATCCCGGACGAGGACTGCTGCGTCCACGGCGGGGTGCGGGCCATCTACGGCAGTCACGGCTACATGATGGGCTACGCCGAGGCGGGGCAAACCGTCGGACGCTTCGGCTACCTCGTCCAGGTGCTGGGCAAGCGCGGCGACGGCTGGCGCGCCGAGAGCGAGTTCGACCTGCACGACCTGAACGTCAAGTTGGGCTACCGCCTCTCGCCCCGGACCTCGGTGATCCTGAAGGGCAACGTCTACGAGTCCTCGAGCCAGGACACCTACCTGGGCCTCACGCAGGGGATGTACGAGGACGACGCCTACCAGAACCCCGTGCTCCACGACCGTCTCGAGGTGTCCTGGTACTCCGGGCACGTGAGCGTGCGCCACGAGATCAACGCCCGCTGGCTGTGGACGACGGACGTGTACGCCGTCCATGCGATCCGCAACTGGAACCGCCAGGACTTCGCCCGCAACGCCGGCTTTGCGGCGCCGCCGGCAAACACGGTCCTCACCGTGGGCGACACGACGGAGGACGGCGGCGCCATCTACCTGCGCGCGAGCTACGGCGCGCGCGACCGCGAGTTCGCGCGCTGGGGTGTGGAGTCGCGGGTGCTGGGCGAGCACTGCCTCTTCGGGCGCGCGGCCGACCTGCACGTCGGCGCCCGCTTCCACCACGAGAAGATGATCGACGAGCGGAACAACTCGACGAGCCTCCACGCCCCGCAACTCACCCGCAACCGAGACGTGCGCACCGTGGACGCCGTCGCCCTCTTCGCCCAGGAGCGGGTGGACCTGACCTCGCGGCTCACGGTGAGCGGGGGCCTGCGCGTGGAGGCATACGAGATGGAGCGCCGCCGGGAGGTGAACAACTTCCTGCCGGCGAACGACTCCGGAACCAGCGACAACCTCGAGTGGATCCCGGGCGCGGGCTTTGACTACCGCCTGGGCCGGGGCCACACCGTCTACGGCGGCGTGCACCGCGGCTTCTCCCCGCCGCGCCTCTCGCAGGCGATCCTCTCGGACGGCACGGACGCCGAGTTGGACGCCGAGCGCTCCTGGAACTACGAACTCGGCGTGCGCGGCACCGCCGCCTGGCTCCAGTACGAGGTCACCGGGTTCTTCTACGACTTCCGCAACCAGGTGGTGCCGGACAACGAGAGCGGCGGATCGAGCACGGAGGACGTGAACGCCGGGGAGACCCGCCACCTGGGCGTGGAGGCGCTGGCGATCGTGGACCTGAGCCGCGCGATCTGGCGCCGCTGCGACCCCTGCGCCCCGGCCCTGTTCCTCGACCTGGGCTACACCTACCTGGACACCGAGAACACGACCGACGACGGCCTCTTCGAGGGCAACGAGCTGCCCTACGCCCCGCGGCACCAGGGCTTCGCCTCGCTGCGCCTGGAGTTGCCCTCGCGCTTTCGCTTCGCCGCCACGGGGCACTTCGTGGGCGAGCAGTTCACGGACCAGGCCAACACCCGCGCCGCCAGCGCCGACGGCCGCCGCGGCCTGATCGACGAACGGTTCACGCTGGACCTCAAGGCGTCCTACACCCTGCGCAGCTCCAACCTCACGGTGACGGCCGCGGTGCTCAACGTCCTGGACGAGACCTACATCGCGAGCCGGGCCCCCGAGGGCATCTTCCCCGGGCGCCCGCGCCACTTCTTCCTGGGCCTGGAGGTCGACTTCTAATCCAACCCCCCGTGGACGAGCCCCGCCCCTCCCCCTCCGGTTCCTTGCCCCGCCGCGCCCGTGGCGTGCGGCCGCGCGTCTGCCTGTGGGCGTCGCTCGCGCTGCACGCCGCGGCGGGGCTCGTTCTCACCCTCACGCTCGATCCGCCGGCGCCGCCGGCGCTCGAGCGGGGGCTCGCGATGAGCCTGGACTTCGAGATGCCGGCGCCCGTGCTGCCGCAGGAGTCCTCCGAACCGGAGGAGATCGAGCAGGTGGAGCCGCTGGAGCCGGTCCGGGTGGACCCGCCCACCGAGCCGCCCGACGCGCCCGAGGCGCCGCTGGACGAGGAGGTGCTGGAGGCCCCGCCCGATCCGCCGGCGTTGGCCGAGCCGATCACCGTGCCGGTGATCGTTCCGCGGGTCCGCCCCCGGGTGGCGCCCTCGCTGCCCCCGCCCGCGGCGCCCGCGCCGGTCTCCTCGCCCCCCCCGGCCCCGCCGCCGACCCCGGCGCGAAGGCCCCCACCCGCGGCCGCGGGCGGGGGCGCGGCCAGCCCCCTGGTCGCACCCGACCCGCCGGCGCACCCGGCGGTGCGCCGGTTGCGCCAGCGCACGACCGCCCTCCTCCTGCTCACCATCGACCGGGGCGGGCAGATCGTGCGCGTCGAGGTGCAGCAAAGCAGCGGGCTCGCCGTGCTCGACGAGCACGCCCGCCAATGGGTGCTGACCCACTGGCGCTTCGCCCCCCGCGCCGCCCCGGTCCGCACGCTCCTCCCCGTCTACTTCGTCCCTTGACCCTACGGAGCCAGGCTCCGGTGCATCATTCGAGCGACGTGACGGAAGCGGACGCACGCTGAACGCCGGCAGGGGCACGCCGCGCGCGGACCGGCAAACCGCGACCCGCCCCCTGCGTTGTCCCACGCCGGAGGCGCGCGTGAGGCATCCGGCCATCGGAATCCTGCTGCTGGTCCTGGCCGGGGGCTGCGGGCCCGCCGGTGGCCCTCTGGCCGCACCGGCGGAGCCGGGATCCCCCGATGAAACCCTCGCGGCGCCCCCGTCGGAGCCGGGCCCGCGCCTGGGTCCGATCCTCCAGGGCCGAGCCGCCCGGGTCGCCCGGCCAGGTCCCGGTCGCACGTTCTCGGCGCCCGCCGAGAGCGCGCGCGAGTTCCTGGCCCGTCATCAACGCGCCGACGGAGGTTGGTCGGACGACACGCCCGGCGCAGCCGCCGAGGCGAACCCGCCGCCGGCCGACCCCGGCCTGACCGGAATCGTGCTCCTCGCCTTCCTGCATGGGGGATACACCAACCGCGGCAGACATCCCTTCGCCAAGGTCGTGTCCCGTGGCCTGGCGCACCTCAAGGGCCGCCAGGCCCCGGACGGAACCCTCGGGCCGGGGGCACAGCACGGCGCGGCGACGGCGGCACTGCTCACGGCCTACGCCATGACCGGGTCGCCCCTCTTCAAGGGCGCTTCGCAGCGGGCGTTGGACCGGCAGGGGCAGCGGCTCCTGGCCGGCGAGCTCGACTCCGACCCGGAAGCCGCGGCCTTCGCGCTGCTGTGCCTGCGGCTCGTGCAGGAGATCCGCGCGAGCGCCGGCGACGAGGGCCGGGCGGCGCCCTTCGCCGCGGACGAGGCCGCCTTCGAGACGCTCGCCCGGCGCGGCGTGCGCGCCGGGCCGTCGGCGGACCTGCGCGACATCGTCGGCGCCTACGCGACGCTTTGCCTTGGCCCCCTCGACGAGGCCCGGGAGAGCCTGGACGAGTGGGCGCGCGCGGACGCGTTCCCCCCCTTCCGGGGGCCGCAGGACGCCCTGGCCGCGGCGCTTGGCCGGATCGCCCTCCAGCACGCCTCCTTCCGCGACCAGCGCCGCTGGCTCGACGTCGGCCGCGCAACCTTCGAGACGCTCCAGCAGCGCTCCGATCCCGAGGCGTCCAACGACGCCGCGCTGCGCAGCCCCACCCCGATCCGCACGACGGCCCTCGGAGTCATCGCCACCGATCGGGCCTGGGGTTGCCTGGGCTACTCCGTGACGCCGCTCCGCCGTTGATGCCGGTACGGTGCTTGACCCTACGGAGCCAGGCTCCGGTGCATCATTCGAGGCCGCGACGGACCGATCGGCGCCAAACGCCCGTCGAAGGCCCCTGTCGCACACCGGGTCAGGCACGGACGCAGAGATGCCAGAGCGCACCGATCCCCGCGCTGGCTGCCAGGGTCGGAATCATCCCGACCCGGTATCGGAACATGGCGGTGAATGCGCCAACGGCGCTGCTGCGCCTGGCCGCGCACCTGGGCCGGGACAGGGGCGAACGCTGGGGTATTTTT
>JAPKHB010000188.1 GCA_026647295.1 Planctomycetota bacterium
GCCCAACTCGTCCTGGACCTCGCCCGGGGTGGGCGGGGCCCCGGTCCGGGGCCCAGCCCCGTGGGGGCGGTGGTCGGGGCGACCGGCCCGGAGCAGGCCGCTGCCCTGCGCCGGCGGATGCCGGACGTGCCCTTCCTGGTCCCCGGCTACGGAGCCCAGGGCGCCAGCGCCGCCGACGTGGCGGTCAACTTCCGTCCCGACGGCAGCGGCGCGGTGGTCAACTCCGCCCGCGCGATCATCCACCCCAGCGCCCCGCCCGGCGGCTGGCGCGACGCCGTGGCCGCCGCCGCCCGCCGGGCCAAGGAAGAGCTGCATGCCGTCTGCGCCGCCGGTTGACGTCCCCTGGTACGTCCACGCCTTCGACCGGACCTGGCTGCGGGTCTACGCGGAGCGCAGCGACGAGGAGGCCGAGCGGCGCGCCGACGGCATCGTCGGCCTGCTGGGCGTGCGGGCCGGCCAGCGGGTGCTCGACGTGGGGTGTGGGGCCGGGCGCTACGCCCGGGCGCTGATGCGGCGCGGCCTGCGCGTGACCGGCGTCGACTTGAGCGCGGAGCTGCTCGAGGTCGCGCGCGAGCGGGGCATGACGCTCCCCAACGCCCCGTCCTACTTCCGCGGCGACATGCGCCGGCTTCCCTTCCGGCTCCAGTTCGAGGGCGCGATCTCCATGTTCACGTCCCTGGGCTACTTCGAGTCGCCCGAGGACGACCTGGCCGTGTTTCGCGGCGTGCGCCGCGCCTTGCTGCCCGGCGGGCACTTCCTGCTCGACTACCTCAACGCGGACCGGGTCCGGGCCACGCTCGTCGCCCGCGAGCAGCGCCAGGAGGGGCCGCTGCGGCTGGAACTCGAGCGGCGCATCGCCTCCGACGGGCACGGGGACCAGGTCGTCAAGGCCGTGCGTGTGCGGGACCACGGGACCGGCGCGGAGCTCAAGCGCTTCGAGGAGCGGGTGCGGCTCTACGACCTCGCCCAGCTCGACGCGCTGCTGCGGCAGGCCGGCCTCGAGCCCGTGGGCGGGCCGCTCGGCGACGTCGACGGCACGCCCTTCACCCCCGCGGCGGCGCGCCTGGTGCGCGTGGCGCAGCGGAGCTGACCTTGGCCGGCGTGGAGGTGCTCCGCTTCCCGCCCTCCGGGGCGGGCCTGGCGGCGGGGCTACGCCGCCGCGATCCGGCCCTGGCGACCCTCCTGCCGGTGCTGCCGGGCCCGGGGGCGGAGTGGCAGGCGCGCCTTGCCCAAACGGCCCCGCGGCCCCTGTCCGGGGCGCTGGCCGAACGCCTGGCCGGGCGCCAGCGGGCGCTCGGCGCCGGGCCGAAGGCCGAGCGCGCGGCCCGGGCACTGGGAGAAGCGGCGACGGTCGCGGTGGTGACCGGGCAGCAGCCGGGGTTGCTCGGCGGGCCCCTGCTGACGCTGCACAAGGCAGCGGGGGCCCTCAACCTGGCCCGCCGCCTCGACGGGGTGGCGGGTCGGCGGGTCGTGGCCCTGTTCTGGCTGGCCTCCGACGACCACGACCTGGACGAGGCCAACCGGGGCGCGCTCCTGGATCGCCACGGCCAGGCCACGCGCGTCGGGCTGGGCGGGATCCAGCCCGATGGCCGCAGCCTGCGCCACCTGACGCCCCCTTTCGAGGCGGTGGCGGGGTTGCGCGAGGCGCTCGCCGCCCTGTTGCCCGCGACCCCACGAGCGCACGCGGCCCTGGACGCCCTGGCGCCGCGCCCCGGCGAAGGCTTCGCCGCCGCCGCGGCGCGGGCCCTCCTCGCGCAACTCCAGGACGCGGGCCTCGTGCTCCTCGAGCCCGAACTGCTGGAGGCGGAGGCGGGCGCGGAACTGGCCGACCTGTGCGCCCACGCCGCGGAGATCCACGCGGGCCTGGCCGCCGCCGCCACGGATCTGGAGGCGCGGGGTTTCGCCGCGCCGCTGGAGCCCGGGGAGCCCAACCTGCCCTGTTTCCTGCGGGCCGAAGCCGGCGGCCCGCGCCGCCGCCTGCGGCTCGACGGCCCGGGGCGGGTGCGCGTGGCGGGCACGAACGAGGTCCTCGAGGCCGCCGGGCTGGCGGACCTCCTGCGGGCCGAGCCCGCGCGGGCGAGCCCGGACGTGGTGGGGCGCGTGTTCGTGCAGAACGCCCTGCTACCGGTGCTCGCCTACGTGGCCGGCCCCACGGAGATCGTCTACCTGGCCCAGGTGGCGCGCGCGCATGCGCGCCTGGGCCGCGCCTTCCCGCTCGCCGTACCCCGCCCGGGCGCCACCTGGGTGGACGCGCGCACGCTGGAGACCCTCGCCGCCTTCGGCTGGTCGCCGGAGCAGGCGCTGGCGGCCGAAGCCGTGCCCGAGCCCCCCCTGGCACCCGACCCCCGTCTGGCCCCCGCGCTCGACCGGGCGCAGGCCCACCTGGAGGCGCTGCCCCTGGCGGCGCTGCTCGCAGAGGGCGGCCGCACCGCGGAGGCGGCCGGGCGCGTGCGGGCGCAACTCGAGTCGGCCTGGGCGCGGGGTCGGGAGGCGATCGAGCGGGCCCGGGCGGCCGACCAGGGGGTGGCCCGCGCCCGCTGGGTCCGGGCCTGGAACCTGCTTCGTCCGCTCGGCCGGCCCCAGGAGCGGGTGCTCGTCGGGCTCTCGATCGCTGCCCGCTTCGGCCTGGATGCCCTCGCCCAGGGTGTGGCGGGGCTGGACCCGCTGGCCCCCGCCACCCACCTCCTCACCCTGGGGCCGGAGGCCGACGCGGACGGCGGGGCTGGGTAGCCTCGGGGCCCGGGCCGCCCAGGCCCCGTCCGGGAGTTCCCGCATGGCGTCGCCGTCCCTGCCCGACCCGGTGGACATCCTGGCCTTTGGGCCGCATCCGGACGACGTCGAACTGTGCGCGGGGGGCCTGCTCGCCCGCGCGAGCCGGGCCGGCCAGCGTTGCGTGATCGTGGACCTCACCCGCGGCGAGGCCGGCACCCACGGCACGCCAGAGCAACGCGCGCGGGAAGCCGCGGCCGCGGCCGAGGCGCTCGGCCTGTGCGGGCGCGAGAACCTGGCGCTGCCCGACGGCGCGCTCACCGTCTGCGAGGCCATGGAGGAGCGGGTCGTGGCCGCGATCCGCCGCTGGCGGCCGCGCCTGGTGCTCGGCCCCTGCTTGGAAGACCGCCACCCCGACCACCTGGCCGCCGCCGAACTCGTGCAGCGCGCCTACTACGGCGCCACGATCGCCCGCCGCGCGGGGGGCGGCCTGCCCCCCCACCGCGCCGACGGCTGGGTGCAGTACTTCGGCCACCTGGAGCCGACGCCCTCCTTCGTGGTCGACGTCTCGGAGGTTTGGGGGCAGCGCATGGACGCCGTGCGCTGCTACGCCTCGCAACTGCGCCCCGGCGGCGGGGGCGCGACCAACATCTCGGCGCCCGACTTCGAGCGGCGGATGGAGACGCGCTTCGCCTACTGGGGCGCGCGCATCGGGGCGCGCTACGGCGAGCCGTTCCGCATGGACCGGTGCGTGCCGCTGGACGACCCGGTCGCGGCCCTGCGCAAGCGCGGGGGGGCGGTGCTATGAGCCACCGGACCGCCTGATGGATTCCGCGCCCCTGCGCCTGGGCATCGTGTGCTACCCGACCTTCGGCGGCTCGGGCGTCGTCGCGACGGAGCTCGGGCGCGCGCTCGCCGAGCGGGGACACGCCATCCACCTGTTCTCCTACGCCCCGCCCGCGCGCATGGACGCCTTCGACGAGCGCATCCACCTCCACGAGGTGACCGTCTCGTCCTACCCGCTCTTCCGCTATCCGCCCTACGACCTCGCGCTGGCCTCGCGCCTGGCGGAGGTGGCGGAGGACGCAGAACTGGACCTCGTGCACGTGCACTACGCCATCCCGCACGCGCTGGCGGCGCTGCTGGTCAAGGACCTCGTGCGGCCGCGGCGCTTCCCGGTCGTCACGACGCTGCACGGCACCGACATCACGGTGGTGGGCCAGGATCCCTCCTATCGGCGGGTCACGCGCTACGCGTTGGAGCGCTCCGACGCCATCACCTGCGTGTCGGAGTTCCTGCGCCTGCAGACGCTGGAGGTGTTCGCCCCCAGCGGCCCCGTGCACGTGATCCCGAACTTCGTGGACACCGCGCGCTTTCGCCCGCAGTGCACGGCCGCGGTCCGGACCTGCTTCTCCCCGGCCGGCGAGCCGGTGTTGATGCACGTGAGCAACTTCCGTCCCGTGAAGCGCGCCGCGCTCGCCGTCGAGGCCTTCGCCCACGTCGCCGCCCGCACGCGGGCGACCCTCGTGATGGTGGGCGACGGCCCGGACCGCCCCGCCTGCGAGGCGCGGGCGCAGGCGCTGGGGGTGAAGGACCGCGTGCGCTTCCTCGGGGCCCAGGCCGGCGTCGAGCACATCCTGCCGGCCGCCGACCTGTTCCTGCTGCCGAGCGAATACGAGAGTTTCGGGCTGGCGGCCTTGGAGGCGATGGCCTGCGGGGTCGTGCCGGTGGCCACGCGCGCCGGCGGGCTCCCGGAGGTCGTGCGCCACGGGGTGGACGGCCTGCTCGTCGAGGGCGACGTGGTTGCGGGGATGTCCGAGCAGGCGCTGGCCCTCCTGGGCGACCCACCGCGGCTACGGGCCATGAAGCGCGCGGCGCGCGAGGCGGCGGAGGTGCGCTTTGCGCGCGCCCCCATCGTGGACCGCTACGAAGCCGTGTACCGGGGGGTGCTCGGGCGGGCGCCGGCGCACGCGTGAGCGGGCGGGGCGGGGGCCGGGGCGCCGGCGTGCGGTAGGATCGCCGACCATGGGCGCATCCGCTTCCCCCTTCGACACCTACCTGCGTGAGATCCAGCGTCACCCGCTGCTTTCGGCGGATGAGGAGAAGGCGCTGGCCCGCCGCGTCCAGAACCAGGATGCGGACCACGTCGACGCGATGACCGCCCGGGAGACGTTGATCCTGGCCAACCTGCGGCTGGTGGTCTCGGTCGCCAAGCGCTACGCCGGGCGCGGGCTGACGCTTCCCGACCTCGTGGAGGAGGGCAACGTGGGCCTCGTCCACGCGGTGGAGAAGTTCGACCCCGACATGGACACGCGTTTCTCCACCTACGCCACCTGGTGGATCAAGCAGGCGATCCGGCGCGCGATCGTGAACAAGGTGAAGACGATCCGCATCCCCACCTACCTCGCCGAGGAACTCGCCCGGTGGCGGCGGTTCGCGCGCCAGTTCGAGCAGGAGCACGGCCGGGGGCCGGAGGACCACGAACTGCTGGGCGCCCTCAAGCCCCAGGCCGGGCGGCGGCGCCTGCTGGTGCGCCTCTTCCGGACCACCGCGCCGGGGGACGCGAGCGTCTCGCTCGACACCCTCTTCGAGGCCGTCGACGCGGTGATCGACCCGCGCGCCCAGCGGCCCGACCTGATCGACTTCGCGAGTTGGGAACGCTCGGGACTCGCCGAACGCGTCGCCCGGCTCCCCGAGCGGGAGGCGCAGGTGGTGCGCATGCGCTACGGCCTGGGCGAGGTCGAACAGCCCCTCACGTTGCGCGAGATCGCCGAGCGCATGGGGTTGTCCCGCGAGCGCGTGCGTCAGCTCGAACACCAGGCCGTCAAGCGCCTGCGGGAGGCCTTCGGTGCCGACCGCGACTGAGGCGGACCGGCGGCGCGCGCGCGTGCGCGCTGCGGCCCCGATCGCCCACCTCTACGTGCACTTCCCCTTCTGCGCGCGCAAGTGCCCCTATTGCGACTTCAATTCGCACGCCCAGCGGGAGGCCGAGATCGACGCCTACGTCGAGGCCCTGGGCGTGGAACTGGACCGCTGGCGTGACTGCCTCGCGCCGGAGACGGTGTTCGTCGGCGGCGGGACGCCCACCCACGCCGCGCCGCACCAGTTGGCGCGTTACCTGACGCACGTCCGGGCGGCTTGCCCGGCGCCGCCCGCCGAATTCACGGTGGAGGCCAATCCCGGCAGCCTCACGCCGGCCAAGGTGGAGGTCCTCGCCGGGGCCGGCGTGACCCGCGTGAGCGTGGGCGTGCAGAGCTTCGACGACGCCCTGCTGCGCCGGCTCGGACGCATCCACGACGCGCAGGAGGCGGAGGCGGCGTTCGCGCTGCTGCGCGCCGGAGGGTTCGAGCACCTCTCGCTCGACCTGATCCTGGCGCTCCCGGGCCAGACCCTGGCCGCGCAGGAGCGGGACGTGCGCCAGGCCGTGGCCCTGGCCCCCGAGCACGTGAGCGCCTACGTGCTCACCTACGAGGAGGGCACCGCCTTCACGCGGGCGATGCGCGCCGGCCGCTTGCCGGCCCCCGACGACGACCGGGAGCTCGAGTACCTGCATGTCGTGCGCGCGGGGCTCGAGGGCGCGGGCTACCGGCGCTACGAGATCAGCAACTACGCGCGGGCCGGGGCCGAGTGCCGCCACAACCTCGCCTATTGGCGCGACGCCGACTGGCTCGGCGTGGGCGCGGGCGCGCACTCGCACGTGGGCGCGTGGCGCTGGAAGAACGAAGACGGCCCGTCGCGTTACATCGCCGGCCAGCTCCAGGGGGCGGGCGCCATCGCATTCGAGGAGGCGTCCGACCCGAAGACGCGCGTGCTGGAGAAGTTGATGATGGGCTTGCGCCTGGCCGAGGGGGTCGACCTGGGGGCGGTGGGCGCGGCCACGGGCGTCGACGTGCTCCGCCGGCGGCCGGAGCGCCTGGCGCTCTATGAGCGGGAGGGGCTGCTGGTGCGGGAGGGCCCGCGCGTGCGGCTCACGCCGCGGGGCTTCGACGTGGTCAACGCCGTGGTGCGGGGCTTGACCGCCTGACCGGCGCCGGGCGGGTCAGCGCACGGGCCGGAAGCGGCTCTCCACGTGCTGCACGCCGAGCGGCGAGAGCTGATAGAGGCCGCGCTGGCTGCCTTCCTGCAACAGACCCAGGTTGCGCTTGAGCACGCCCAGCGCGTTGTGCAGGTTCTTGGGCTCCTCCCACCCGGCCATCTGGAAGCAGTGGATGATGTCCCGGGCGTTCACGTCCTTGCGGTTCTGCTCGGACTGGAGGAAGTAGATCGCCATCATGATGCTGTCCTGGATCGCCCCCCGGCCGGGCCGGACCGGGCGCTCGGCGGCGAACTGGGCGAAGCCCGGCGCCGGTGCCTCGGGCTCGGGCGCGGCGGGCGGGGCCTCGGCCGGGGACGCGGCGGCCGGCCCGCGGGTCGTCAGGCCGACGGCGCCCTCCAGGAAGGGCCGGAAGCGCTCGAGCTGCTGCTCCACGAAGGCCTCGGTGCCGGCGAACTCCAGGTCCACGCCCTCGGCGGTGAACTTGAACACGGTCTGGGGGGCTTCGCTCATGGGGGGATCCGGGGTCGGAGGGGACAACTGGGGGGCCCGGCGGGGCCGGGGGGCCCGATTATTGGCGGGGGCCGGCGTCGCCCCCACTTCTGCGCGGCCCCCGGCCCGCCCGCGGTCCCCGCACGTGCGGCGCGAGGCGGCTGCGCGGCGAAGGCGGCTGCGCTATCCTCGGTCCCAACGGGGGGCATGGCCCCCGCCCCGGGCGATGAAGGTTTCCCGACGCACCCCTCCTGCCATCCGGCTCTCGGT
>JAPKHB010000189.1 GCA_026647295.1 Planctomycetota bacterium
GGTAGCGTTGGGGGCGTGGTGCCGGGCCCCCTCGAACTTCCGGGTCGCCGCGTCCTGGTGCTCGGCCTGGGCCGCTTTCGCGGCGGCGTCGAGACCACCCGCTTCCTGCGCGCGGCCGGGGCCGAGGTCACCGTCTCGGACCAGGCGGCGCGGGCCGGACTGGAGGGGCCGGCGGCCGAGGTCGAGGCGCTGGGGGCGCGGGTGGTGTTCGGACCGCAGCAGGAGGGCCTGCTCGCGGGCCAGGACCTCGTGCTGGCCAGCCCCGCCATCCCCTTCGACCACCCGGTGCTCGAAGCGGCCCGCGCCCGGGGCATCCCGACCACGACCGAGACCAACCTCGTGCTCGAAACCGTGCGCGCCCCCGTGTACGGCGTGACGGGCACCAAGGGCAAGTCGACCACGGCCGCGCTCCTGGCCACGTTGCTCACGGGCCTCGGCCGGCGGGTGCACCTGGGCGGGAACATCGGCCGGCCCCTGATCGCGCGGCTGGGGGAGATCGGCCCCGAGGACCGCGTCGTCCTGGAACTCTCCTCGTTCCAGCTCTGGTGGGCGCGCACGCTGGGCCGCTCGCCCGCGGTGGCCGTGGTGACCAACCTGATGCCCGACCACCTGGACCGGCACGGCACCCTGGCCGAGTACGCGCGGGCCAAGCGGGCGATCCTGGACTTCCAGGGGCCCCGGGACGCGGCCGTGCTGCCGGCCGACGACGAGGCGCTGCGCCAGGCGGGCTTTGCGACCGCGGGCCAGGCCCGCCGGCGCTGGTACGGCGCGGGGAGCGAGCACCGCATCGAGGGGGACGTCGCCCGCACGCCGCGGGGCGCCATCCCGCTCGGGGGCCTGCGCCTGATGGGCGCCCACAACCGGCGCAACGCGCTCGCGGCCCTCGCCGCCGCGCTGGAGGAGCCCGACGCCGGGCCGGAACCGCTGGCCCGAGCCCTCGCGGAGGCGCGCGCGCTCCCCCACCGGCTCGAGCCCGTGCTGGAGGCCCAAGGCGTCCTCTTCGTCGACGACAGCAACGCGACCCACCCCGAGAGCACGGCACGGGCGCTGGAGGCCCTCGGGCGCCCGGCGGTGCTGATCGCCGGCGGCAAGGACAAGGGAGCCGATCCGGGCCCGCTCCTGGCGGCGGCCCGGCGCCACGCCCGCGCCCTGGTCGGTCTGGGCAGCAGCGGGCCGGCCCTGGTCGCGGCGCTCGCGCCCCACCTGCCCGCGCACGCCGCGGCGGACGTCGAGGCGGCGGTCGAACGCGCGGCCCTGTGGGCCCGGCCGGGCGACGCGGTGCTGCTCTCCCCGGGCTACTCGAGCCTCGACCAGTTCAGTTCCTTCGCCGAGCGGGGGGAGCGCTTCGCCGCCGCCGCCCGCCGCTGGGCGGCGGCGCGCCGGCCAACCTGACCGCCGGCGGGCCTTGCCCCCGCCCGGGGCTCATGCCCCGGCGCCGTGCGCCGGGCGAGGGGGGCACCCCGGGCGCGGGCGCCGACGGGTGGGGGCTGCGTGGTAGCCTTCCGGGGATGTCCGCCATGGTCTGCCAGAACTGCGGCCAGAACCCCGCGACGCTGCACTACACCGAGATCGACGACGACCAGGAGCGCACCGAGGTGCACGTCTGCGAGGAGTGCGCCGTGGCGCAGGGCCTGTCCACCGAGGTGTCGCTCCCGGCGATGTTGAGCAGCCTCGGGCAGGCGGTGCAGGCGGCGGCCGGGGCCGACGACCTCACGTGCCCGAGTTGCGGGCTCACCTTCAAGGAGTTCCGGCGCAAGGGGCGGCTGGGCTGCCCGAAGGACTACGACGCCTTCGCGGCGGTGCTCAAGCCCCTGCTCCAGAAGATGCACGGCGGGGGCAGCGAGCACCGCGGCCGCCTGCCCCGGGGCCTCGCGGCCGGGCCGCACTCGACGGCGGACCGCCTCCTGCTCCTGCGCCGCATGCAGCGCGAGGCGGTCGACGCGGAGCGCTACGAGGAGGCGGCGCGCCTGCGCGACGAGATCCAGGGCATCGAAGGCGCGTCGGACCGCCCCGCGCCCCCGGCCGGGGCCTAGCGGGAGGGCCGGCCGCCATGCCCTTCGAGCCCCCCGCCTTCGAGCGCCTTGACCGCCACGGCGGAGAGTGGCTGCGCGGCGTCGGGCCCGAGGCCGACATCGTCATCTCCTCGCGGGTGCGCCTGGCCCGCAACCTGGGCGGCTTCCCCTTCCTCACCCGGGCCAGCGACGAGCAGCGCCGCGAGGTGATCGCCCGCGTGCGCCCGGCCCTGGCCGGCCTCGCCTCGGCCCCGGGCCTGCTCTGGGTCGAACTCACCCAGGCCGACGAGATCACGGGGGCCCTCCTGATGGAGCGCCACCTGATCAGCCGCGAGTTGCAAGGGGGCAAGGGGCCCCGCGGCGTGGCGTTTGGCGCCAACGAGGCGATCAGCGTGATGGTCAACGAGGAGGACCACCTGCGCTTGCAGGCGATGCGCAGCGCCCTCGCCCTGGACGAGGCCTGGCACGCGGCGCTGGCGCTCGACCAGGAACTGGAGGGGCACCTCGAGTTCGCGGCGGACCCCCACTGGGGCTACCTCACGGCCTGCCCCACCAACGTCGGGACCGGCCTGCGCGCCAGCGTCATGCTCCACCTGCCGGCGCTGGTCCAGATGAAGCAGGTCGAGCAGCTCTTCCAGTCCGCCAGCCGCACCGGGCTGGCCGTGCGCGGCTTCTTCGGCGAGGGCACGATGGCCAGCGGGGACCTCTACCAGGTGAGCAACCAGGTCACGCTGGGCAAGAGCGAGGAGGAGATCCTGGCGAGCCTGAAGGGGATGCTCCCCAACATGCTGGCCTACGAGCGGCGCTGCCGCGAAGAGCTGGCCCGGCCCAAGCGGCGGCTCCGGTTGGAGGACCGCTGCTACCGGGCCCTGGCCACGCTCAAGGCGGCCCGCATCCTGACGACCGAGGAGGCGATGCAGTTGCTGAGCATCGTGCGGCTGGGCACGGTGACGGGGGTGCTCTCGGGGCTTTCGCTGCCGCGCCTGAACGAACTGCTGGTGCTGCTCCAGCCCGCGCACGTGCAGGCGCTGCGCCGGCGCGCGCTCTCCGGGGAGGAGCGCGACGTGCAGCGCGCCCAGCTCGTGCGCGAAGCGCTGGCCGAGGTGCCGTAGGCCGCCCGTGCGCCGCGCGGCCCGCCCCCCTGGCCGACCGCCGGTCCGGCGCCGCGTGGCGGCCCGGCGCCGGCCCCCGACGATCGGTTTCGCGGCCGGGCCCCGGCGGCCCGCGCCGTCCCCGCGGAGAGAGGATCGCCATGGCCCAAGACCACACCCCGCACCAGCGCCGCATCATCCAGGGCTTCTATCGCAACCGCGACGCCCTCGACCAGCAGCGCCTCGAGGAACTGGTGGGCGAGATCTGGCTGGCGCGCGGCGAGCGGGCGCTCGACCGCCTGTGGGCGCGCGCCGCCGAACTGCTCGCGCGCACGCCCGGAGTGGCCGCGGACGAGGCCGAACGCATCGTCGCCGCGCGCGACGTGGAGGCCCTGGCCGCGGTGGCGGGCCGCGACCCCGGGCCCGCGTAGGTTCCGCGCGCGGGCGGGCCCCCGGCGCGGGCGGGCGGGCCTCAAAGGTGGCCGGGCCGGACCGCGGAGCGTAGGCTCGGGCCATGGCGCGCGTCCTCTCCGGAATCCAGCCCACGGGCCCGTTGCACTTCGGCCGCTACTTCGGCGCCGTGCGCAACTGGGTCGCCATGCAGGCCGAGCACGAGTGCTTCTTCTGCGTGGTCGACTACCACGCCATGACCGTGCCGTTCGAGGCGGAGGTCCTGCGCCGCCAGTCGCTCGACCTGTGGATCGACCTCCTCGCCAGCGGCCTGGACCCCGATCGCGCCACGGTCTTCCTCCAGTCCGACGTGCCCGAGCACACCGAGTTGTGCTGGCTGCTCACGGCCATCACGCCCTACGCCTGGCTGCGCAAGATGACGCAGTTCAAGGACAAGGCGCAGAAGGCCGAGTCCGAGGGGCAGTCGTACACGGCCGGGCTGCTCGTCTACCCCGTGCTGCAGGCGGCCGACATCCTGATCTACAAGGCCACCGCCGTGCCGGTGGGCGAGGACCAGGACCAGCACCTCGAACTCACCCGCGACCTGGCCCGCGCGTTCAACCAGCGCTTCCGGGCGATCTTCCCCGAGCCCGACGCCATCCACACCGACACGCCCAAGATCCTCTCGCCGGCCGACCCGGAGCGGAAGATGAGCGCCTCGCTCGGCCCCCGGCACTACATCGGCTGCTTCGAGGAGCCGGCGTCGATCCGCCGCAAGATCGCGGGCGCGGTCACGGACAGCGGCGAACCCGCCGCCGACGGGACCTTGGGCCCGGGGGTGCGCGGGTTGCTCACGCTGCTGCGGGCGGCCGGCCGCGACGCGGAGGCCCAGGCCTTCGAACGGGACTACGCCAACGGCCCGCGGCGCTACGCCCCGCTGAAGGAGGCGGTGGCCGAAGCGCTCGTGGCGCTCGCCGAGCCGATGCGGGAGCGGCGCCGGGCGCTGGCGGCGGACCGCAAGGCGCTCAAGCGCCTGGCCCGCGAACAGGGCGCCCGCGCGCGCGAGGTCGCCCGGCGCACGCTGGCCGAGGCCCGCGAGGCGGTCGGCCTCGCCCCGACCCCCTGACCGGGCCGTACCCGCCCGCGCGGGCCGGCCGCCGGGCCGGCGGGGCGGCGCCTCCGGGGACCGGGGTGACGAATCGCCGCGCGCGGGCAGACTGGGGATCCTCCGCCCAACGGTCCGGAGAACGGGGGCACGCCCCCCCGCCCGGCCCACAATCGGCGGGCGACGCCGCCGGCCCCGCGGCCCGCGCCCCGGCGCGTTCACCCGGCACCAGGAGCTGCCATGTTCGATCGTTTCACCGACCGTGCCCGCAAGGTGATGGGCCTGGCCCGCCAGGAGGCCCAGAAGTTCAACCACGACTACATCGGCACCGAGCACATCCTGCTCGGGCTCGTGCAGGAGGGCTCGGGCGTCGCCGCCTCGGTGCTCAAGAACCTGGACATCGACCTGAAGAAGATCCGCCACGAGGTCGAGAAGCTGGTGAACACCGGCACGACGATGGTGGCGATGGGCCAGCTCCCCTTCACGCCCCGCGCCAAGAAGGTGCTCGAACTCTCGCTGGAGGAGGCGAGCAACCTGGGCCACACCTACATCGGCACCGAACACCTGCTGCTCGGCCTGATCCGCGAGAACGAGGGCATCGCCGCCCAGGTGCTGCGCAACCTCAAGGTGAAGCTCGAGGAGGTCCGCGAGGAGGTGCTGGAACTGCTCGGCGCCGACCCGAGCGAGCCCGAGGCGGGCGACGAGCCCGGCGAGGTGGCCGGGGGCGGCTCGCCGTCGCCGAGCCAGCCGCAGGGCAAGAGCAAGACCCCCGCGCTGGACGCGTTCGGCCGCGACCTCACCGAACTCGCCCGCGAGGGCAAGCTCGACCCCGTCATCGGACGCATGAACGAGATCGAGCGGGTGATCCAGATCCTGTCCCGGCGCACCAAGAACAACCCGGTGCTCCTCGGCGAGGCCGGCGTGGGCAAGACGGCCATCGTGGAGGGCCTCGCGCAGGCCGTGGTGCGCGGCGACGTCCCCGACGTGCTGCGCAACCGGCGGATCGTGGTGCTGGACCTGGCGATGATGGTGGCCGGCACCAAGTACCGGGGCCAGTTCGAGGAGCGGATCAAGGCCGTGATGACGGAGGTGCGCCGCTCGCGCAGCGTGATCCTGTTCATCGACGAACTCCACACCCTGGTCGGGGCCGGCGGCGCCGAAGGGGCGATCGACGCCAGCAACGTGCTCAAGCCCGCCCTTTCGCGCGGCGAGGTGCAGTGCATCGGGGCGACGACGCTGGACGAGTACCGCAAGTACATCGAGAAGGACGGGGCGCTCGAGCGCCGCTTCCAGACCGTGATGGTCAACCCGCCCACGAAGGAGGAGGCCTACGAGATCCTGCTCGGGCTGCGCGACAAGTACGAGGCGCACCACCGCATCAAGTACACCAACGACGCCCTGCGGGCGGCCGTGGAGTTGAGCACCCGCTACATCAACGGCCGTTTCCTGCCCGACAAGGCGATCGACGTCATGGACGAGGCCGGCGCGCGCCTGCGCTTGAGCTCCATGACGCAGCCGCCCGACCTCAAGGAGATGGAGACCGACATCCAGCGCCTGGACCGCGAGAAGGAGGAGGCGGTGGCCGCGCAGGACTTCGAGCGCGCGGCGCGCCTGCGCGACGACTCGCAGCGCCTGCGCCGCAAGAAGGAGCAGATGCTCCGGGAGTGGCGCGAGGAGACCCAGAGCGCCACCGGCGTGGTGGACGAGGAGATCATCCGGGAGACCGTCTCCAAGATGACGGGCATCCCGCTCACCCGCCTGGAGAAGGCCGAGGCCGAGCGGCTGCTCAAGATGGAGGAGACGCTCCACCGCAAGGTCGTCAGCCAGGACGACGCCATCACCGCCATCGCCCGCGCGCTGCGCCGCAGCCGCAGCGGGCTCAAGGACCCGCGCCGGCCCATGGGCTCGTTCATCTTCCTGGGGCCGACGGGCGTGGGCAAGACGCACTTGAGCAAGTGCCTGGCCGAGTTCATGTTCGGCGACCCCGACGCGCTCATCCAGATCGACATGAGCGAGTACATGGAGAAGCACACCGTGAGCCGGCTGGTGGGTGCGCCCCCCGGCTACGTGGGCTTCGAGGAGGGCGGTCAGCTGACCGAGCAGGTCCGCCGCCGGCCCTACTGCGTGGTGCTGTTCGACGAGATCGAGAAGGCCCACCACGACGCGTTCAACATGCTGCTGCAGATCATGGAGGAGGGCCGGCTCACCGACTCCTTCGGGCGGCACGTGGACTTCAAGAACACGATCGTCATCATGACCTCCAACATCGGCGCCGAGGCCATCAAGAGCCAGGGCGGGGTCGGCTTCCAGAAGGCCTCGACCGAGACCAGCCACGCGCGCATGCGCGAGGAACTGATGAAGGAGGTCGAGCGGCACTTCCGCCCCGAGTTCCTCAACCGCGTGGACGAGATCATCGTGTTCCGCCAGCTCACCCGCGCGGACCTGGAGGCGATCATCGACATCGAGACGCGGGGCCTGGCCGAGCGCCTCCAGCAGAAGCAGATCCAGCTCGCGCTCTCCCCCGAGGCCAAGCAGCACGTGATCGACCAGGGGTTCAACCCCGAGTACGGCGCCCGCCCGCTGCGCCGGGCCATCCAGCGCCTCCTGGAGGACCCCCTGGCCGAAGAGGTGCTGCGGGGGGCGTTCCCAGAGGGGACCCGCCTGCGCGTGGACCTGGTCGAGGGGCGGCTCTCCTTCCGGGCGCTCAAGCCCGACGAGCCGCTGCCCGAGGAGGCCGGGCCGGCCGAGCCCCAGGCGGCCTCGGCGGCCTCGGACCAGGCCAACGGCGCCGGCGGCCCGTAGGCCCGCGGGCGCCGCGCGCCCCGCCGCCGGGCCCGTCCGTAACGCAGCGGACAGGTTGCCGGGCCGGGTTCGTCGCGAGCCGCGCCCTACCATGCTCGTTTCT
>JAPKHB010000019.1 GCA_026647295.1 Planctomycetota bacterium
GTGCGGCGCCCCCCGCCACGCCGGCGGGCAACGGGGGCGAGGCCCCCCCCGGCGACCTCAAGAGCCTGGTCGAGTGGCTGGTCGAACGCGGCACCAAGGCCGACGAGAACCAATACGACTACTACATGGAGACCAGCAAGTCGCTCTACGAGCTCGGGCAGGCCGTGCGCCAGATGCAACACGCCCTCACGCGGATCAAGGAGGGCATGGCGGCGCAGGGCTGGATCGCGCCCCCGCTGCCCCCGCGCGAGGTGCCGTTCACGGCCGAGCAGCGCACGGCGGCGCTCGCCGAAGCCGAACGCTTCGGGATCGCCGTGGAGCCGGGCCGGGTCACCTGCCGTGGATTCCTCAACGAACCCGACCCCAAGATGCCCATCGAGTACTTCGCCACCCTGTTCCCGGAGGCGGGTCACGAGACGCTCGTCCACTTCCTGGGCGCGGCCAGCCTCGAGGCGGTGCGGGAACGCGGGCGCGCGGCCGTGCAGGGCCTTCCGACGGCCCTGTACAAGGCGCTGCGCGTCGCGGGCTTCGTGGAGGGCGAGCCGGGCCACCCCGGGCCGGAGGTGGACGGCAAGCCCCGGGAGTGGGAACTGCCGACGGGGGACACCGTGTACCTGTACGTGCGCTACGAGGAGGCGGGGGTCGAGCGGCTGTCGCGCGCGACGGACTGGATGATCGATCCGGCGACCGGGGCGGTGTTCCCGCCGGACTCGTTCAAGTTCACCGGCTCGTTCCGGCTGCCCCACCCCGAGACGGGCGAGGAGACGCTCGGGGCGGAACTCGTGGGCCTCCTGATCTCGGTGCAGCCCATGCGCTCGGCGCTCCTGGAGGTGGCGCTGGCCACCGCCGTGCGCAACAACTACCGCTACAACTTCGAGCGCATCCCGCGCGCCCCCGGCGGCGGGATCCTCCACGTGGACCTGGTCTTCTCCAAAGAGCCCCTGGAGGTCCGATGAGCCCGCGCCCCCTGCCCCACGGCCCGGGTCGGTGGCGTGCGGCGGCCGATCACCTCGCCCGGCGCGTGAGCCGCCGGGCGCGCCTGGAGGCGGCCCTTCGGCCGCTGTCCCGCGCGCTCCTGCTGGGGGCGGGCGGCGGCCTGCTGGCCCGGGCGCTGGGTTGGCTGCCCGGGGGTGCGCTCGTTGCGCTCCTCTTGCCCGCGGCGTTCGTGCTGCTCGCCCTGCCGCTGGCCTGGCGCGCCGGGCGGCGCGTCGCCCCGGTGGAGGCGGGCTGGGCGGCCTGGGCGTTGGACCGCCTCGCCGGCGCCCGGGAGCGGGGGCTCACGGCGGCGGTCGCGCCCGAGCCGGTGGCGGCCGAGGCGGCCCTGGCCGCCCCGGCCCTGCCCGACCCCCCCGACGTGCGACTCGAGCCCCCGCGGGCGCTGGCCTGGACCGGCGCGGGGCTCCTGCTCGCCCTGGCGGGCGTGCTGCTCGCAGGCGCCCCGGGGGAGTCCGGGGGGGCGGCGGGCGCTGGGTCGCTGGAGGCCCGTGCCGATCGGCCGGCCGGCGCCGGCGACCTCGAGCAAGCCCGCGCCGAGGAGGCGCGCGCCCAGGGGCTGGCCGCCGCGGCCGAACGCGCCCGGGACATCGCCGCCACGCTGGGGCTGGATGAACGCGAGGCGGGCCCGGCCGAGGTGGCCGAGCGCCTCTCGGACCCGGACCGGGTGGGGGGGGCGCGCGCGCTGGACCCGGCGGCGGCCGAGGCGCTGGGGCTTTCGGGGCCCCCTACCGAGGCCGACGCCGGGCGCCTGGCCGAAGCGATCGCCCAGGGGGCGCGCGCCGCGCGCGAGGCCGCCGAGGCCCGGCGGCGCGCGGTGGGCCTACGGGCCCGCGCCCCGGCCGATCCGCTCCCGGCCGGGCGTCGCGCCCTGGTCGCCCGCTACCTGGGCGCGGGCCGCGCGGCGGCCGGGGCCTACGTGGCCGGGCAGGGCGTGCGCTGGGCGCTCGCGCTGGGAGCGGTGGGCGCGGTCGGGGGCTGGTTCCTCGCGCCGATCCTCTTTGCCAGCGCGGACGCGGAGCCGGGCGTGCGCGCCGAGGGCCTGGCCTACACGCGCGTGTACTGGGCCGGCGGCGCGGCCGTCCTGCTGCGGCTGGCCTCCGACGCCACGTTCCGCGCCCACGGGAACACGGCGACGCCGTTCCGCATCGCGCTGGTCGCGCTGGCCCTCAACGTCACCGTCACGCCGCTGCTGATCTTCGGGGTCGGGCCGCTGCCCGCCCTGGGCGTCGCCGGGGCGGCGGTCGCCACGGTCGGGGCCGAGGCGGTCGGCGCCCTGCTCGGGCTCTCCCGCCTGCGCCGCCGGGGGTTCCTGTCGGCCGACCGCCCCCCGGACGAGGAACTGCGCTTCAACGAGTCCACGCGCCTCGGCCACCCGGGTCGGCTCGGCCTGGACCTGGCGGTGTTTGCGCGCATGGCGCGGGTGGGCCTGCCCACGCTCGCGGCGAGCCTGCTCTTCAACTTCGTCCTGCTGGAACTGATGCGGGCGGCGCAGAGCGCGGGCGGGGCGGCGGCGCAGGCGGCGCTGGGCGTCGGCCACACGGGCGAGGGCGTCGCCTTCGTGCTGGGGTTGGGCTGGTCCTCGGCGGCGGCCGCGTTGGTGGGCCGGCGGCTCGGGGCCGCGGACCCGAAGGGCGCCGAGCGGGCCGCGTGGCGCGCCGGGCACCAGTGCGCGATCCTGTGCGGCGTGTGGGGCCTCCTGCTCTTTGCCCTGGCCGAGCCGCTCGCGGCCTTCTTCGCCCGCGAGCCGCAGGCGATCGGGCACGCGGCCGCCTACCTGCGCATCGTGTCGCTGTGCCTGGTGCCGCAGGCCTACGAACTCGTGCTGGACGGCGCGTTCGGCGGCGCGGGCATGACGATCCCCCCCACCGTCGTGGGCGTGAGCATGTCGCTCCTGCGCATCCCGCTGGCGTGGTGGGCCGTGGACGCAGGGCACGGCGTCGCGGGCGTGTGGGCCGTGATCTCGGCGACGGCCTTCCTGCGGGGGTTGCTGCTGATGGCCTGGTTCGCACGCGGCACCTGGAAGACGCGCAGCGTATGAGCCGCCGGTGGCGTCCGCTCCTGGCGCCCCTGCTCCTTGGCGCGAGCGCGGCCGGGGCGGCCGTGAGCGCCGGCTGGGCGCAGGTGGCGCTCCTGACCGCCGCGCTGTTCTTCGGCGCCAAGGCGCTGGTGCTGGCGCGGCCGGAGGGCCGCGGCGCGCGCGCCGCCCCGGCGGCGCGGTTCCTCGCCTGGCACCTCGTCTGGCCGGGGATGGACCCGCGGCCGTTCTTCGACCTCGGGCGCCGCGCGGCGCGTCCGTCGCCCGGGGAGTGGATGCTCGCCGCGGCCAAGGGGGGGCTGGGCGCGGCGCTCCTGGTCCTCGCCCTCGGGCTCGATCCGGGCGGGGGGCCGTGGCTGCGCGGAGGGCTGGCGCTGCTCGGGCTGGCGCTGCTGGTGCTGCACGGCCTGATGCACCTGGCCTCGCTCGCCCTGCGCCACCACGGCGTCGTGGCGCCCCCGATCTTCGACCGGCCGCTGCTCGCCCGCTCGCCCGGGGAGTTCTGGGGCCGGCGCTGGAACCGGGCCTTTCGCGAGATGGCGCGGCTGCTGGTGCTGCGGCCGCTGCGCGGGCGCTGCCCGCGGCCCCTTGCCTTTGCGCTCGTGTTCCTGCTCTCGGGCCTGGCACACGACCTGATCCTCTCGCTCCCCGCGGGCGGGGGATACGGCGGGCCCACCGCGTACTTCGCGCTCCAGGGGCTCGGCCTTTGGCTCGAGCAAGGCCCCTGGGGGCGCCCGCTGCGCACGGGCTGGCGCGGCCGGCTGTTCGCCTGGCTCCTGGTGGCCGGTCCGCTCCCCCTGCTCTTCCACGCCCCGTTCCTTGACCTCGTGCTCCGGGGCCTTTGACGCGGGGATCGCCCGGCGCGGGGCCCGGACGCGGCCCGCGGCCCGCACCGGGCGTCACCGCACGGCCGCGTCCTCGCCGGCCCGCCCGTGCGCATCCCAGAAGCCGGCGGCCCGCGCGCCCGGCGCCCCGTGGTCCGCCAGCGCCCCGCCCAACACGCACCAGTCGGGCAGGCGGATGCCGCTCACGAAGAGGGGGAGCGCGTCCAGCAGGCGCCGGCCGGCCGCCCCCGTCGCCGCGACCGCCGCCCAGGGCGCCCCGCCGGGCGCGTCGTCGCGCCGCAGGAGTTCGAACACCGCGAGGTCCTCGCCCGACAGGAGGCGCCCGGCCACCGTGACCCCTCCCGGCGCGACGCCCAGGGCCGGCGCGCGCCCGAGCCGGCCGAAGGCGGCGTTGGTGGCGGGCGTGCCGTAGAGCACGAGCGGGCGGGTCCCGAGGCGCGCGGGATGGGCGAGGACCTGGCGGTCGGAGAGCACCTCGAGGGCGCCGTTGCCCCGGTACCAGAACGTCTCGGCGTCAAAGCGCGCCTTGGCCAGCGCCCACGCGCGCTCCGCTTCCGTCCCGCCGGTCCCGTACACCAGCGCGACGCCGTGGTCGAAGACCGCCTGGAAGCCGACCGGCGGGGGCCGGGGCCGGGCGGAGGTAGGCGCCCACCTGCCCGCCGCCGTGCGCTCAAAGCACCGGGGCAGGTCCGCCCCCGCCCCCAGCGCCTCGCCATCGATCTCGAGTGTCTCTTCGGCCCGCAGCGCGCCGGGCGCGAGGCCCAGGGCGCGCACGTTGGAGGTGGTCACGCGGACGGGCTGCCCGGCGGCCGCGGGGCGCCGCACCGTCACGCGCGAGGGCAGGAGCGGCTGTTGCTGGCCGAGCACCTCGACGCCATGAAGGCCCGCGAGCAGCCGGGGGTCCACCGTGACGAAGGCGAACTCGGGGGGCGGGGGCGCGTCCGGGGCGGGCCGACGCCGCCACCGGAAGAACTCGAACAGGGGCGGCCAGTCCACGCAGGCGTTGCCCCACCAGTGCCCCGCGCCGGGCTGTTCGAAGTAGGCGAAGTCCCGGTGGAAGGCCGCGAGGCGCCGGCGCATCTCGCGCGCCTCGCTCACGGGCACGTTGTCGTCGGCGTCGCCGTGCAGGACGTACACGCCCACGTGGGCGAGGTTCGCCTCCCACAACTCGTGGCGGCTCGGGTTGGAGGCGCGGTCGAAGAGGGCGAGCACCGGGTCGTCGGGCGAGGGCGCCGGCGCGCCGCCGTAGCTCCAGAAATCGCGCCAGCCCGCGCTGGGTGCGATGGCCGCGAACGTCCCGGGGCTCTGCGCGCCGATCATCCACGTGCCGTGGCCACCCATGCTGTGGCCGGTGAGGTAGAGGCGCGCGGGGTCGTGCGCCAGGGTCGCCCGCGCGTCGGCCAGGGCCTCGAACGCGTCCTCCCGCCCCCACACCTCCCAGTCGAAGCCAAAGGGCCGGCGGTTGGTCGGGGCCACCACGTGCAGGTCGGGCTTGGGGGCGTAGGCCCGCGCCTGGCCGAGCGCCGCCACCCCGGCGCCGTGCAGCGAGAGCACGAGGCCGGGGAGTTCCGTCGCCCCCGGGCCCGGCTGCGCCGGCGTGACGGCGTAGGACTGGACGCTGCCGTCCACCCGCGAACGAAAGGTACGGCGGTGCGTCGCCCCCGGCGACGCGACGGACAAGGTGAGGACGAGCGGCGGCGCCGCGCCCGGGCCGCGCACCGTGACGCGTAGGGTCGGCCCCGCGGCGCGCGCCGGCAGGCGCAGGCGCAACGCCACCTTGTGCACGCCGTGGGGCGGGGGCGCCGGGAGCCCTTCATGGGTCACGGGGTCGGCCCCTTCGACCTCGGACACCAGGTGCAACGCGTCGGGGTGCTCGCCGCTGGCATTGACGGCCAGCACGCCGATCCAGCAGGGGGCGGGCTCGCCCCCGGGGGCGTCCCCGCCCGCCAGCATCTCCGGGCGCACGTCGGGCAGGGTGGCGTCGTGGTCCGTCAGGAAGAGGGGCGCCGGGGGATCGGCCCAGGCGAGCCGGGGCACGCCGCGGCCAAAGCGCAGCCAGAGGTGGTTCTCGCCGGCGCGGAGCCGCAGCGGGAGAAGCACGGGCAGCGAGCCGTACCCGTCCCCCACGCGCGGCTCGCCGTTCCAGTAGAGCCGGGCGGGCCCGCTGGCGCGCAACAGGCGCACCTGGGCCTTGGGCGAGTCCACGCGCAGGTACCCCCAGCCGCCGCGAAAGGCCGGGTGCGCGGCAAACGTGCCGTCGGCTCCCACGGCGATGCGCTCCCAGCGCGCGCGGCGACCGTCCGGGGCGCGCACCTCGGCCCCGGCCACGGGAGGCGCCAGGTCCCCGCGCACGCGCGCGGCCTCCAGCGGATCGGTCTGGAAGAGGCTGCGCCCGCCGCTGGCCAGCGACTCAAGGACGAGCATCTCCCCCAGGCCGGCGCCGGCGTCCTCCGCGCAAAGCCAGGCGGACGGGGGCCCCCACAGCAGGACCCAGACGAGGCCGACGGGGAGCGCACGCACGGGCCGAAGTCTGCCACGGCGCGCCGCTTCTCGTCACCCCCGGCATCGGCCCGGTCGTTGGCCCCGGTGCGCCGCCGCGAACCCGCGCCCCCGCCTACCCGCGGGTCCCGGGCGGCGTTCCCAGGGTGCATGCGTCCGCCCCCCCTCGCCCGGCCCGCGCCCCTGCTCCTGCTCGCGGCGCTGCTCCTCGCCCCGGCCCTGGGCGGGGTTGCGCCCCGCGGCCCGGCGCAGGCGGAGGAACTCGAGGAGACCGAGCGGCGGCTCAAGTCCGCTCGTGTGGACGCGGACCTTCGGGAGGCGATCCGGGCCGCGATCCGGCGGGGCGTTGCGTGGCTGCGCTCGCGCCAGGACCGGCGGGGCTCGTTCCACGGCCAGGCGGGCCACACCGCGCTGGCGGGCCTGGCCTTGCGCCACGCCGCGATCCCCGCCGGCGTGGAGGGCGGGCGGCACGCAATCGCCTGGCTCGCCGGCGCGGGCCGGCGCGCGGTACTCGAGGAGTGCTACGCCGCAGGGCTTACGGCGCTGCTCCTGCTCGCCGACCGCGCCGAGCCGCGGTTGGCGTGCGAGATCCACGAACGTCTCTCCCGCGGGGCGGTGGTCTCGGCGGGCTACTGGGGCTACGGCACCGTGGGCGGCGCGGGGCCGCCCAACCTCTCGACCTCGCAGTTCGCCGCCCTGGGGCTGTGGGCCGCAGAAGGGCTCGGGGCGCCGGCCGACGCCCGGTCCTGGCGGACGCACCTCGAGTTGCTGATCCGGGCGCAGCGCGACGACGGCTCCCGGGGGTACGTGCCCCCCGACGCCCCACTGGGCCAGCGGGAGGGGTATCCCACCGGGACCTTCATGGGCCTTGCGAACCTCGTGCTCGCCGAGCGCGCGCTCTAGGCCGCCCTGCGCGGCGGGGCGGCTGACGACCTCGCCCGCGCGCGCATCGCGCGCGCCAAGGGCCTGGCGGCGCTCCGGCGCCCTGCGCGCTGGTGGCACACCGACCCCGCCCGCGTCTCTCCGCTGGGGCCCTTCCCCTACTACGGCCTCTACGCCCTGGAGAAGGCCTGCGTGTTCCTCGACCTGGAGGAGGTGGGCGGCCTCGCCTGGTACCCCGCGGGGGCGCGCTGGCTGCTCGCCCGGCAGGCCCCGGACGGCGGCTGGGGCGCGGGGGTGTGGCAGGCGGAGCGGGGCGCGCCTGGCCGGGGCGGCCCGCCCGGCGCGCAGGCCACCGGTACCTCCCAGGTGGTGGAGACGGCCTTTGCCCTCCTCTTCCTGCTGCGCGTCTCGGAGAGTCATCGGCCGACCACGCCGCGTCCGGTGGACCCGCCCCCGGCGACGACGCCGCGCGAGGCGGGGCCCGCGCCCGTGCCGCCCGCGGCGCCGGCCCTGGCGCCGGCCCTGCTCGAAGACCTGGCGCGGCGCACCCAAGGCCACCGCATCCGGGACCTGGCGGGCTTGCTCGACCGGGTCGAGGCGTTGGGGCGGGCGCTTGGCCCGAGCAGCGTCGGCCCGCCGGACGACGCCGCGGCGGGCGCGCTGCGCCGGCGCGCGGAGGACCGGCTCCTTGACCTCGCGGGCCGCTTCCGGGGCATGCCGGCCGGGGACCGAACGCCCTGGCAGGCGGTGTCGTTTGCGGCCCTGGAGGCGCTCGTCCACGGCGGCCCGCGGGTCGGGCCGCCGCTGATGGACCTTGTGCGCGAGACCGTGCCGGACGCGAGTCTCCCGCCCCCCTTGCGCTTTGGGTGGTACTCGGCCGCGCTGGAGACGCTGCGCCGGCTCGACCCGCCGGGCCTGCGCACCTTCCTGGTGGGCGTCGGCCTCGACCCCGATCCCGAGCACCTGGACCGCACCGCGGCCGCGATCGTGACGCTCGCGGCCCGGGCGGGCGCCGACCGGCGCGTGGGGCGCGAAGTGGCGCGCGTGTTGCCCGAGCGCCTCGCCCCCCTGCTGCGCCGCTCGGCGGGGCACCCGCCCACCGCCGCCCTGTTCCGCGACCTGACCGCGCTGATTTCGGCCTTGGCCGCGGACGCCGCCGACGTCCCGGCGCTGGCGGGCGCCGACCCGCAGGCCGACTTGACCGCGGCGCTCGCCTGGTTGCGCCGCCACGCAGCCCCCGACGACCCGCTCTGGCGCTGACCGCGGATCGGGCCGCGCCGTCCCGGCGCCCGCCGCCGGCCTCACTCCACGCGGGCGACACGCTACGGTTCCCCTCGTACCCCGACGAATCGCGGGTGGCAGTGACCACAGAGCCAGTGCGGTCCCGAACAGAACCCGACCGCGCCGTCGGCCAAGGCGACGTTGCAGATCAGGCAGTGGCCATGGTCGTCCGGCCGGCTCCAGCGCGCCTCGGTCCACGCGTACCTGCGCGCCTCGGCGACGCAGGCCAGCAGATAGGCCCGCTCGACACGGGCGCCATTCACGTTCACCCAGCTCGTCACGCTTGCTCTTCCGGCTGCGCGCGCCAGCCCCTTGCGATGGTCGCTGGGAGCCGAAGTGGCGTGAACGCGCGCAGCGATCCATCGCCCGACCCGCCACCCTGCTCCGTGCCACAACCAGGACGCCGCCCCCCCGTCGGCACCGGGCGGGGCGTCGCCCCCGGCGTGTCAACCGCCGCGGGCGTGACCATTGCCCGCCAGACCTGCCGCACGCCGCACCCGGAGCCGCTCGGCGTGACGCGATGTGCGGAAACGCGGAGTACGCTGCCTGACCGGCCGCCGTGGCGGCGGGGTGGGAACCGAGCGACACTCGGGATGGATGCGATCAACGCGAGCCACTCCGGTCTTCTCCAGCCGCCTCCACGAGGATGCGCAGGGGTGCACCCGCATCCCGCCGGACAAGCCAGGCCTTCCCTTGCCTCGTGGCAGTTTCCTCCGTGACGGTTCCTCCACCTTCCCCGGACAGCGAAACGCTCTCCCGCCGTGTCCAAAGAACCAACTGCTCGGACCCGAACAACGTAAGCGTCGCCGACCCGTCCTGGTCCCACTGAATCGGCCACGCCATGCTCCACGGACCCGGGTGCACCCGGTCAACGGGCACGGCGAACAACTCCGCATCCGCCAGATCACCCCGGCGCAGGAGCCGGACTTCGGCGTGTTTGGCCTCCTCATGGCGAACCCGGAGTTGAATCTGCCCCTGGAGGTGGTGCGCCGAGAGCCTGTACGCCCGACGATCCGGACGCATGACCGTCCACTCCGCACCCTTTGCTGCGGCGCCGAGCAGGACCCTGTTGCCGGCCCGCACGAGGCCGACATCGCGGGGGAATCGATCGTTCAGCAGGATGTCCGCCGCAAAGCCGCCATGGAACCCCTCTCGGACTGCTCTGCCGTGAGGCGAGTCCTCCTGTGAACTCATCTGCTCGACCCGGCCTGGCCACGTCGGGCCAAGCGCCTGCGCAAGGTCGAATCGCAGCGCCCAATCGGCAGGATGCCCCACGATCACGCTGCCCTCCCAGCTACCCCGTTCGTCGATCAGAACCGCTTCGGCGAACGGTCGAGGGCGGAGTTCCAAGTCAATCTGCTGACCATCCCCGTCGACGGAGATGGCGGCCCGTCCGGTCGTAGCCCACTCCGTTTCGAACGACACTCCATGAACACCGGGCAGGAGCATGGCCCAGACCGTGAGAGGCTCGGGCCACGTCGCCCCCGAATCCGTGAGCGTCAGCCGACTCTCGCCTGGCGTCGCCTTCTTGAGGAGATAGGCGCCTCCCACGCCCCTGGCCCCCGCCTCACGCGCGAGCGCGCCTCTGGCTGTGTATGAGTGCCAGCGTACCGTCAAGAATCTCTCTCGCTCCGGCGGCATCTCAACGCGGCGCAGCGTGAAATTCGCGCGCACCTTGCACCAGCCGACGATCCGCAACTCGGTCGGCGCGTCCGCCCGGAGCTCGCGGGCCCAATCCTCGAAGAAGCAGTAGCCCTCTCGTACCACGTTCAGCCGGTAGGGGCGCGCCCGCTCAATTCGGAAGTGCGCTGCTCCATCCAGGTCGGTCGATGCCGTCAGCGCCAAGGATGCTTGAAGACGCCGATCGATGTCTGCTGGCTGCAACTCGATGCGCACACCCTCGATGGGAGATCCGTCCTGATCCTCGAGGGAGAAGGAGAGTAGGGTTCTATGGATTTCCGGACAGCGCAGCTCGAGCGTGGCGCCACGCCTCACTTCATGCTCCTCGATGGGACTGGCTCCGCCCGGCCACGCCACCACGGCGCGGACGACCTCCCCAGAGACGCCATCGGGAAGTCCGTAGCAATCGCCCGGCCCATGCAGGGACCAGCGCCCGTGCCGGTTGAGGATACCGATCCTGCACGCGCCCGAGTCCGCCTCCGACGGCACGAGGGCCAACCGCACTCCGCGCTCCTCGCAGGGGACGACGGGCGTCAAGTGAACCGTGACTCTCTCCACCCCCCCGCGCACCACATGCTCGACCTCGGCGGGGGCATGTCCGTCAGAGTCCACTCGAATGTGAAGGGCCAGGCCCCGGGGGGGATCTTCAAACCGGGCGGTGCCGCTCGCGCTGGTCCTGCCGTCCATCGTGAGCGCCGCGCCCTCACCCCCCTGCTGCACTCCGGCGGCGTCAACGCGCCAGGAAACAGCCACTCTTGCTCCCGGGATTGGGCGCCTGTCGACCGAATCCGACGCCATGACCTCCAGACAGTCACAGGCTTGCAGCGCCAGGGGATGCCCCTCCAGCGTGGGGGGGCCGCCGAGCGGTGCATCGCGAGGCTCGCGACCAGCGGGGGCCCCCCCGCGATCCGTCACGGAACTGCTCCGCCACCACGCAATCGTGGCCCCCACGAGAATTGCGAGCGCAAGGCTCAACGCGGCCCTGGCCCTCACGAGTTCGTAATCTCCGGGGGTACAAGGCGACCCCCAAGGATCCTCCACTGGGCGCCCGCCGCCCTACACCCCGCCGGCCCACGGCACCCTGCCCTGCGCAGGAGCGCGACCGTCGACTCCGAACGTGACGTCTCATGTCTCGTCGCCATGGTTGGCCTGGAGCGTACCGGACCGGCGCCGGAAGCGCCACGGCTGGCTGCGCCCGACCGGACCGCTTCTGGATACCGGCGGGTCGCGTGCATCCCAAGGGCCGGCGCCTGGCCGGGGCTGGCGTCACCACCTCGGTCGCAACCCCGCACCGAGCATACCGCCTGCTTCGACAGTCAGCATCGTGCATCGCGGGGAGGAGAGGACGACTCCTCTCCCCGGCAGGGCGCCGGCGTGAAACCATTGGATGCCCAACCTGGCAGGGATCGCCGACCGCTCTATAGGTCTGGCAGCGCCGCAGACGTGGGCGCGTGCCTCCAATGGTCGAGGAAGTATATGAAGCGACGCAGGTACTGCACCGCCCCGCCCTCGAGCAAGGCGAGATGCTGCTTGAGGACCAGGTGATGCGCGCAGTCACGCGCGCCCCGACGCCACTCCGCAGGATTGTGTGAGGTTCGGGCCAGACGATCCCGGATCCACGCCACGATCTGGGAGCGATCAGCCCACCAAGACCGAACGGCAGCAGGCGTCCAGATCATCAGCCCTGTCACGCCATAGGCGGACGTCTCGTCTCGCCGCCCCGCAACCGCCAGTGTCTCCGCGTCGCGTATCGCACCCGGTTGACTCCAGATGAACTCACCGTTGTGGTACTGGATGAACTTCTCTGCTCCTGGAGCCGTGAGGGAGCCCAAGGAACTCACGTTCCAAGCGCCGACGTAGAACGGACCGGGCAGGTTCCACGGGTGCAGCCAGTTCAGCCTGGTGGGCATCATATTGGCCAGCAACTCGCGAAGAGCCCACCCGAAGTCCCGCGGGCTCACTCCGAACCAGTGTGCCACACCCCAAGCGTCCCCAGGCTCAACGCCGCCCGATCCAACGGGATCCCCGTGCGGAGAGGTCACTTCACTGCCTCCTTCTTCCCCGTCGCGATGTCTCGTTCTCCGCGCCCAGAGATTCTGCGCCGTTCGTCCGAGACCTCGTCGCCATGGCGGGCCCCGAGCCTAGCCGACGCTGCGCCGGCGCACCACCCTCCTGCCGGCGGCCCAGGTAGGTCCCCGGGCGGTGGCCTGCGCTCCGGGGCGGTCCAACAGGGGTCCCGATCGGCACTGCCTGCCCCTGTCAAGCCCAGCGCTGGCCCTGCCCCGCGCGGCCGTGGATGTCGGGGGCTCGCACAACACGCGCGGTTCGGCCTGATAGGGAGCCAATACAGGGAACCCGGTCAGATGTCCCGCGCCAATCGCCGCAGCTGCCCGAGGCCCTGATCGCACTCTTGCCTAAGTTCCTCTTCCGACAAATCGAACTCGGAGTCAGGGTCGTCGGGGGAGTAACACTCGCAGGCCGTGGCGATGGAATTGAGCACCTGGTACACGCCCTGACCCATCCATCCACCGGGATCATCCTGAAATGCGCGGAAGAATGCGTCTGCGAAGGCTCCTGCAGCCACCCGTCCGTCGAGAAAGCCCTGGATCATTCTCGTGTAGCGCGCTAGGCTTGTCGTCTGATTCATGTAAGCCTCACAGGCGTCTTCTAGTCAGAAGATCTGAGAATGGCTCCGAACTCACGGTCCACCGGCCGGTGAAGTGCAGCGCTCCGCGCCCCGGGATTCTGCGTCGTTCGTCCGAGACCTCGTCGCCATGGCGGGCCCCGAGCCTAGCCGACGCTGCGCCGGCGCACCACCCTCCTACGGGCGGCGGGTGGCGCGGGGCCCCTTGGGTCCCCCCGGGGCCCCCGCCGGGGGGGCAAAAGGGATGGGGCCGAGGCGGCGTGCGCGCGCGGAGGCGTCGGCCTCAACGCAGCACGACGTCGTTGGCTCCGGCTTCGACCTGGAGCGGGACCGGGTCTTCGGCCGCCCCCCCGCGCGCCATGACCGTGTGCCGGCCGGGCGGCACGCCGCGCAACTCGAAGCGTCCGGCGGCGTCGGTGTGCACGGTCCCCCCCCACAGCCAAAGGTCGATCCACACGATCGCGCTCTGCTCCGTGG
Organism: Planctomycetota bacterium; assembly: GCA_026647295.1. Lineage (GTDB taxonomy): Bacteria > Planctomycetota > PLA2 > PLA2 > JAEUHO01 > JAPKHB01. Next base: position 13,340 of record JAPKHB010000019.1, read on the forward strand.
CGCCCTCCACGCGCCCGGTGATGGTCAGGCCCGACCGGGGACGCAGCACCACGGACTCCGGGCCGGGCAGGACACCCTCCAGGATGGCATACCGATCGTCCCCGGCCCGCATCGCCCAAACGGTCAGGCGCACCCCCCGCGGGACCGCGGTGAACCGGAACGTGCCGTCCGCCTCGGCGCGCACGTGCCCGACGGTTCGCGTCTCCCCTGCCCGGACGCGAACGACCCAAGGAGCCTCGCCCGGCCCGGCCGGGCCCTCGATCCGGCCGCGCAGGACCGTGGACGGGGGCCGCACGAGTCGCACGTCGGAGGCCGGCGCCACCACCTCGACCGGATCGGCGTTGAGTTCCCCCTCGGCCGGGAGCACCGCGACCCGGTACGTGCCCGGCGCGAGACCGGCGCACACCCACCGCCCCTCCGGGTCGGTCCGGACCCGCTGGGAGTCGGGCCCCTCGACCGCCACCGCATGGATCCACGCCGCCGGAACCGGCCGGCCGTCTGCCTCGAGCAGGACGCCCTGGATCGAGACGCCGATGGGGACGCGCAACTCAAGGTCCTGGGTTCCGGCGAGGACGTCCTCGACCAGGACCCCGGGGCGGGCCGGCTCGCCGTTTCCCCCGGCCGAGGGGCGAAGTTCGACGCGCACCCGCGCGCCGGACGGGATTCCATCCAGGCGGAAGTGCCCCCCCGGTCCGACGGCGGCGTTGGCGTAGCCCGCTGCGCGTCCGCCGAGCGCCGGCCAGGCGGCGGAGACGTCTCCGGTCCGCAGCGCGCGGCCCCGCTCGTCGTAGGCCCGACCGGTGATCGGGGCAGCGGCGTGCAACCGGACCTCGACGTCCGCGGCGCCGGCCTCCACGAGCCGGGGCGCCGGCCTCACCCATCCCGCGGGCGGGGTGACCTTCAGCACGTGGGACCCGGGAGCCACCCCGACGAACGCAAAGGCCCCGTCGGACGCGGTCGTCGTGCGCCGATCCCCGATCAGCACCTCGGCGTCGGCCAGGCCCTGGCCCTCACCGCCCAGGATCCGCCCGCGAATCGCAAGCCCCGCCTCCATGCGCAGGAGCACGGAGAGGCTGGGCTCGGAAAGGGTGACGGAGGCCTCGTGCAGGTTGAGGGGCTCGCCCGCGACACCCTGCGCGTCGGCCGCCGTCAGGCGCCAGGGGCCCGGAATGCGGCAAGTGAGCTGGAAGCGGCCCTGGAGGGCCTGGACCACCGCCATCGGGGCGGCGCCCGCGGCGGCGGACCGCACGACCACCCGCGCCACCGGCACCAACGCCCCTTCGGGGTCGAGCACCTGGCCGGCAAACGTGACCTGCGGGGGCAGGGCGTGCGTGAGGCGCAGGTCGCGCGCGGGGTGGTCGAAGGCGTCCCCCACGCGCACCTTGCGGCCCGCGTCGAAGGTGGAGGCGCTCGCCCGCCCGGCCGGCGATCGGAATCGAAAGCGCCCCTCGCCATCGGTGAGCACGTGCACCGGTGGGCCCTGCCCTTCCACCTCGAAGAGGAGCAGGACACCCGCGACGGGGTCGCCGCGTTCGTCCTGGAGGATCCCCGTGGACTCGCCGCCGCCGGGGAGCACCAGGACGATGCCCTCGCGGACCTCGCCCACGCCAAGGCCCCCTACGGGCGCCTCTACCGCGGCGTCGCCGCGGCACACGACGGTCCAGTCGCCCGGCGGCAGGCCGGAGAACTCGAAGCTCCCGTCCGGCGCCACGCCCCGAAAGTCGCGATCCCCGACGAGTTCGAGTTCCGGGCCCTGGATCCCGACCAGCGCCCGGGCGCGGGTTTCGTCGTCCGGGGCCTCGACGCGCCCCCGCACCACGGCGCCCGGAAGAAGCCGGAGCACCACCTCCCCGGCCGCGGGCGGCCGCGGGAGCGCGATGGGCTCGCTGAACCGCCCCACCAGGCCCGGCGCGCGGGCGTAGAGCCACCACTCCTGCCCCGCCGCAAGCCCCGGGATCACGAACGCACCGTCGGCTCCGCTTACGGCCAGCGGCCCCGCGTCGTGCGCCCCGACCCGCACGCCCCAGCCCCAGGCGTGGGCCTCGAGTCCGTAGCCGCGCGCGCGCACCTCGGCCCCCGCCACGGGTTCGCCGCCCGGCCCCTCGACGCGCCCCGTGAGTTCGAGTCCCCGCACGAGGCGCAGGTCGCGTTGCACCTCGGCGCCCTCGCCACCCACCATGACCCGCAGGGTGTCGGGCGGTTCGAGGCCGGGAACGGCCGCGCTCGGCGGCGCGACGAACTCGGGCAGGTAGTAGCCCGCCGCGTGCGGCAAGGCGAGGTAGGAGCCCGGCGCGACGGGGGCGATGCGAAACGCCCCGTGGGCGTCGCACACGGCGGCGAGCACGCCGCGCACCGCGCGTGCCCCGCCGACGGGCAGGAGGCGCACGCCGGCCCCGGCCAGGCCCGCCCCGTCGGCATCCGTGACGCGCCCCACGACGGCGCCTCCGCGCGCAAGGCGCAGATCCAGGGTCAGGGTGCCCTCCGGCGCCAGCTCGGCTCCACCGCGTGCGAATCGCTGCACGTGTACCAGGAAGCCCTCGGCGAGCACCTCGACAGCCTGCAGCACGCCGGCGGCGACGTCCGGCACCTCGAACGTGCCGTCCGGTCCGCTCTCCGCGCAAAGGTCCAGCGCCGAGGGCGCTGACGCTGCGCCGGAGGCGGGCCGCTCCCCCCCCGCAAGGCCCAGCCGAAACAGCACCCGGGCCCCGGCCACGGGCACGCCGGCCCCGTCGCTCACGCGCCCCCGGATCCTGCCCCGGCCGTGCGGGACCACGACCACCACCTCGTCGGTCAGGGGCGCCTCGATCGTGGCGCCGACGATCCGCCGGCCGTCCCCCACCCACACGGTGAGTTGCACCGCGCCGCGGGGAACGGCGGCGATCGAGAACGCGCCGGTCGCCGGGTCGGTCTCGACCGGCCCGGCCCCCCACAGCGCCGCGCCGTAGGCCGCGGCCGTTACGCGGGCGGACACGGGCGCCCCGGCGGCCGTCAGGACGCGCCCGCGAAGGGCCGACCCGCGCCACACTCGCAGGCGGCACCCGGCCGGGCGCTGGCCCGCCACGAGGTGGCGGTACTCATGACTTCCCCCGAAGGGAGGATCCGGCACCGCCTCGATCCGGACGCTCGCCGCGCCCTCGAGCTCGACGTGAAAGCGCCCCGCGGCGTCGGTGGTTGCGCGCCCAAGGACCGGCGCCGCGCGATCCGGCGCCGCGCGCAGCGCCCGCAGGCGCGCACGCAGGTCGGCGCGCGCCGAGTCCGGGGGCTCCGCGGGCGATGCGGCCGGACCCGTCGGCCGCACGACGACGGGAACGTCCGCCACGGGGCGGCCGGCCTCGTCCGACACGCGGCCCTCGATCCGGAACCGGCCCGCCATGGCGACGTCGGCCGGGGAGTCCACAGCGCCTGCCGGCGCGCCCGGGCCCGCGAGCCCCACCGGTGTCACAGGGTCCGGAGTCGCCGCCCCTCCCGCGGGGGTCGCCGCCGGGCCGGGGGCGTCGCCTTCGCCGGCAAGGAGCCACGCGGCCAGCGCCACCCCACCGACAAGGACCAGGATCCACGTGCCCCGTCGCACGGCGCGCCCTCCACGCCCTCGTCCGGCCAACGCCCCGGACCACTATAGCGGTGCGGCCGGGGCCGGGCGGGTCGGCCGGCGGGTGGGTCCGGGCGCCGGGCGGAGGCGCCGGGGGCCGGCCCCGCGGGGCTACCGGGCGCCGCGGCCGGAGAAGGCGACGTGGACCGTCTCGAAGAGGATGGCCAGGTCGAACCAGGGCGAGCGGTGCGAGACGTAGAACAGGTCGTAGCCGAGCTTGGTGCGGGCGTCGGAGGTGTCGGCCGCGTACGGGGCCCGGACCTGGGCCCAGCCCGTCACGCCCGGGCGCACGATCGTGCGCAACTCGAAGAGCGGCAGGTCGCGCCGCAGCACCTCGAAGAAGTGCGGCCGCTCCGGGCGCGGCCCGACGAGCGCCATCTGGCCCACGAGCACGTTGTAGAGCTGGGGCAGTTCGTCCAGGCGCGTGCGGCGCAGGATCCGGCCCACGCGCGTGACGCGGGGGTCGTCGGCGCACGCCCACACCGGGCCCGTCGCCGCCTCCGCGTCGCTGCGCATCGAGCGGAACTTGATCAGGTCAAACGGGCGCCCGCGGTGGCCGACCCGCCGCTGGCGGTAGAACACCGGGCCGGGGGAGTCCAGCCGCACGGCCAGCGCCACGAGCCCCATCACCGGCGCGAGCAGCACCAGCAGGACGGCGGAGAGCACCACGTCCATCAGGCGCGAGAGCGCCCGGGCGATCCACCCCATCGGGCTCGACAGGATCAGGTTGAGGGGGCTGGCCCGTTCGGTGTCCACGCGGCCCTCGGCCTCGCGCAGCACCCGCGACTCGCTGGTGATGTGGTGGCCGCGGGCCACCAGCCGCGCCACGCACGCGTCCACGGCCGCGTCGCGCGCCGGGCACGAGACCACGACGCGGCGCTCGAGCCGCGGCGAGCCCTCCAGGTCGCAGAACACCGGCCGCCCGAGCATGCGCTCGGCGCGGGTCAGGTCGCAGTCGGGGATCAGCGCCCCGGTGACCTTGAGGCCGGGGATGGCCTCCAGGCGCCGCAGCGCCTCCTCGCCGCCCCACTCCGTGGAGGCCAGCAGGGTGAAGGTGGCCGGGCGGTGCCGCAGCCAGGCCTCACGCCAGGCGCGCACCGCGGGCTGCGCGCCCAACGTGGCCAGGAACGCAAGGCCCAGGGTGGTGGGCTGCACCCACCAGCCGGGCAGCAGGCCGTCCACGGCCACGGCGAGCACGGCCGTGCCCGCCGGCAGGGCGATCTCGAGCAGGCGCTGCCCCCCCACGCCCTCCAGCACCGCGCGCAGCAGGTAGCCCAGCGGGATCAGGACGGCCACCAGCGTGGCGGCGCGCAGCACCGTGAGCGCGCCCGCCTCGCCGGGGATGCTCGCCGCGTGCAGGACGGCCACGGCCCCGATGGCGCCCAGGTACACGGCCACGGGGGGCACCAGCGTCGCCGCCGGGACCGCCGGCGTGAGCGGGCGCCGAAGGGGGGGCGCCGCGCTCGGGCGCACCGGCGCGGCCCGCGGCCGCTTGAGGCGCAGCGCGAGGTTCACCGCCGCGCTCCCGCCCCGCGCTCCGCGGAGCCCCCGTGCACGATCACGCCGATCACGCGCTGGCGCACGCTGCGCAGCGATCGTTCGACCGCAGACCGCGTCGTGCGGCCCGCCCGCACCACGAGCACGAGTTCCTCGGCGCAGTCGCGCAGCACCATGCCCTCGGGGTCGTCGAGCACCGAGGGGCAGTCGATGACGATCTGGCCGTAGCGCCCGCGCAGGTCCTGGAACGTCTGCGCCCAGGCGCCCGGGTCGTGCAGCGTGAGCGCGTCGGCCCCCCAGGGGGCGGTCATCAGGTCGACGCCGGCAAAGCCGGTGGCCACGACCATCGGGTGGCGCGCGGCGAGTTCCTCCGGGTCGGCCCCCTCGGGGTCGGGGCCGCACAGCAGGCGGGTGAGCGTGCGGTGGCGCGCGTCGGCGTCCACGAGAAGCACGCGCCCCAGCCGCCCCCGCGTGCGCCCGAGGCACACGGCGAGGTTGACGGCGGCGGTGGTCTTGCCCTCGCCGTGGCGCGCGGAGATGACGCCCACGGTGTGGAAGTCCTTGCGCTGGGCCTGGAGCAGGATGTGGGCGGTGAGCCGCAGGTAGCCGTCCGCCGTGCCCGGGTCGGGGGCGTCCACGGGCAGCAGCCGGTCGCCCTGGACGGCCAGGGTGCGGGGCGCGTCGGAGCGGGGCGCCAGCGCGCGGGAGGTCGGCGGGTGGGTCATGCGCCCCCCGGCTCCAGCAGGCGCTGGAGCAGCGCCGGCGCCTCGACCAGGCCGCGGTGGTGCGCGATCGCCAGCGCCGTCGTGGTCAGGCAGGCCAACACGTAGGCGCCCAGGGCGAGGTCCGTCCACGGCAGGCGCTTGAGCACCGGGTCGCCCGTCGGCAGCGCCGGCACGCGCACGATCAGGGCGCCGGGCAGGAGGCCGGCCAGTTCGTTGGGCCCTTCGATCACCGGCTCGGAGAAGCGCCGCTGCAACATCAGCAGGCCGTAGCCGATCAGCAGGCCGAGCCCGAGGGCGGTGAGGAGCCAGGCCTTGCGCCGCGGGCCGCTGGGCTCCGCGGGCGGCACGGCCCGCTGGGCGATGCGGTAGGGGGTTACGCGGCCGGGGTCCTGCCCCTCCATGAAGGCCGCCACGCTCGCGGCCTGGCTCGCCAGGCGCGAGGTCTCGACGCGGTCCTTCTCGGCGTACTCCACCGCCTGGCGCAGGGGCACCAGGGCCTGCGCCGTGGCGGGGATGGTCGCCAGGGCCTGTTCGGCCGTGGCGATCTCGCGGTTGACGCGCTCGACGTCGGCGTGGCTGCGGGCGAGCGCCCCCCGCTCGCGCTCGATGCGCCGGCGCTGCTGCTCCTCCCAGTCCTTCAACCGCTCCCCCCGCCGGACGTCGGCCTGGGCCTGGTCCTCGCGCCGGGCCGCGTCCAACTCGCGCTCGGTGTCCTGGATCGGCCGGCGCAGCGCCTCGACCTGCGCGAGCGCGTGCTTGACGGCGGGGTGCTCGTCGGTCACCTGGCTGCGGACGACGGCGAGGCGCCGTTCGGCCTCGCTCAACGCCTTCTGCTGGTCGGACAGCTGCTGCATCAGGCGCTGGACGCGCGCGCCGGGCTGGCTGCCGCCGTCGGAGGCCGGGGGGCGGGTGAGCTCCTGCTCGAGTTCGCCGATGCGCTCGCCGTGGCGCGCCACGCGCCCCTGGGCCTCGGCGCGTTGGGCGAGCAGCCCCGCCAACTGGGCGCTCAAGGCCTCGCGCCGCTCGGGCAGGGAGTCGGAGTGGGCCGTGCGGAAGGCCTCGTAGGCGTCGTAGGCCGCGCGGTAGGCGGCCTCGGCCGCCGCGGCCTCCTTCTCGTAGTGCACGAGGTTGCTGCGGGCGCGTTCGAGCGGGTCGCGCCGTTCGTTCTCGAGGAAGGTGTCCAGGAGCCGGTTGACCGCCTGGGCCGCCCGCACCGGGTTGGTGTCGGTGATGGCGAGTTGGAAGGAGAAGTCGCTCAACCGGTCGTATTCGACGCGGGCGGCGATCTGCTCGAGCACCTTGGGGTCCTCGGCCGAGGCGCCGGGGGCCAGCAGGTCGACGAGGGCCGAGACGTTCTGGCGCGCGAGCAGCCGGTCGCGGGCCATCGCCACCAGCGCGTAGCCCTGCGCGGAGCGCTCGCCGGGCAGCAACCCCCGATCCTCTCCGCCGGTGAGCTCGCGCACCTGCACCACCGCGACCGCCTCGTAGGTGTCCGGGAGCCGCAGCGCCAGGAGCGTGGCGGGCAGCAGCAGGGTCGCCACGGGGACCGTGAAGGTCCACTTGTGGCGCCAGGCCAGCCCGAGCGCGTGCCGCAGGGCGATCCAGACGCCGCTCACGGCTGGATCCTCCCGGCCGCGGCCGGCGCCGCCGGCGCCTCCGCCGGCCCGCCCGGGCGGCCCTCGAGCGCCGGGCCCGACAGCGGCACCAGCGTGCCGCGGACCTCGGCGCGCGGCACGGCGCCGCGGCTGTCCACGACCAGGCGCGCGTGCCGGGCCACCTGGGCCCAGGGGAACGCGGTGTGGTCGGTGGTGACCACCACGCAGTCGGCGCGCGCCAGCGCCTCGGGGGTGAGCGGGCGCGCGCGCAGCTCGACCTCGCCCAGCCAGACGCTGTCGACGTAGGGGTCGGCGAAGGTGACCACGCCGCCGCGGTCGCGCAGCAGGCGGATGACCTCGAGGGCCGGCGACTCGCGGGTGTCGCCCACGTCGCGCTTGTAGGCCACGCCGAGCACGAGGATCTCGGAGCCCTTCACGCTGCGCCCCAGCCGGTTGAGGGCCTGGGTCACGCGCTCGACCAGGTAGCGGGGCATGGCGAGGTTCACGTCCTCGGCCAGTTCGATGAACCGGGCCCGGTACTCGAGCGTGCGCAACTTCCAGCTCAAGTAGATCGGGTCGAGCGGGATGCAGTGGCCGCCGATGCCCGGCCCGGGGTCAAAGCGCATGTAGCCAAACGGCTTGGTCGCCGCCGCGGCGATGATCTCGCGCACGTCCAGCCCGAGGCGGTCGCACATGAGCGCCACCTCGTTCACCAGCCCGATGTTCACGCTGCGGAAGGTGTTCTCGAGCAGCTTGACCATCTCCGCGGCGCGGGCCGACGAGACCGGGTGGACCGTCTGGACGGCGATGCGGTAGAACTCCACCGCCATGCGCGTGCTGGCCTCGTCCACGCCGCCCACCACCTTGGGCGTGTTCTCGATGCCGTAGGTGCGGTTGGCCGGGTCCACCCGCTCGGGCGAGAACGCGAGCCAGAAGTCCCGGCCCAGGGCAAAGCCCAGGCGCTCAAAGCGCGGGAGGAGGAACTCCTCGGTCATGCCGGGGTAGGTCGTGCTCTCGAGCATGATGAGCTGGCCGGGGCGCAGCGCCGCCTCGACGGAGCGCGTCGCCGCGTCCACGAACGACACGTCCGGGTCGCGGCTCTTGGACAGCGGCGTGGGGACGCAGATGGAGATGACGTCGCACTCGGCCAGCCGGCTCATGTCGGTGGTGGCTTCGAGGTGTCCGGAGGCCACGGCCGCCGCCAGCGCCGCCGCGGGCACGTCCGGGATGTAGCTCTCGCCGGCCTGGACCGCGCGGACCTTCTCGGCGTCGGTCTCAAAGCCCACCACGTGCACGCCCCGCTGGGCGTAGGCGAGCGCGAGCGGCAGGCCCACGTAGCCCATGCCCAGCACGCCGTAGCGGCAGGTGCGGTCGCGGATGCGGTCGGCGAGCGAGCTCATCGGGAGCGGATCTCCTTGGGCGCGGGCGCCCCGCGGACCGGGGCGAGCGCCGCCAGCACGCGCGCCAGGCCCTCGTCGAGCCCCGTGCCGGGCGTCCAGCCCAGGTGCCGGCGGGCGCGCTCCAGGTCGGCGAGCGAGTCGCGCACGTCGCCGGCCCGCGCGGGGCCGTAGGCGGGCGCCAGGTCGCTGCCCGCGGCGCGGGCGAGGCGCTCGTACAACTCGCGGATCGTCACCTGCTGCCCGCCCCCGACGTTCACCGGGCCGGGCGGAAGGTCGGGGGTGCGGGCGGCGCACAGGTTGGCCTCCACGACGTCGCCGACGTAGGTGAAGTCGCGCGTCTGGCCGCCGTCGCCGTGGATGGTGGGCGCCCGGCGCTCCAGGGCCGCCTGCGCGAAGATCGGCACCACGGCCGCGTAGAGCGAGCGGGGCGACTGGCGCGGCCCGTACACGTTGAAGTAGCGCAGCGCCACCGTCTCCATGCCGTAGGCCGCCTCGAAGGCCGCGAGGAAGGCCTCGCCGGCCAACTTGGAGGCCGCGTACGGGGAGCGCGGAGAGGGAGCCATGGACTCCACCTTGGGCAGCGTCGGGGTGTCGCCGTACACCGAGGAAGAGGACGCGAACACGAGGCGCCGCACGCCGGCGTCCCGCGCCTGGACGAGGAGGCCCAGGGTACCGCGCACGTTCACGTCGTGCACCAGCTCGGGCTGCTCGACGGAGCGCTGCACGGAGGCCAGCGCCGCCTGGTGGAACACCACCTCGCACCCCCGCAGGGCGCGGGCGACCGCCCGGGCGTCGCGCAGATCGGCCTCGACCAGCTCGAAGGCGCCGGCGCTCTCCCGCAGGTTCTCCCGGCTCCCGGTGCTGAAGTCGTCCAGGACCACGACCGCATGGCCGTCGGCGACGAGCCGATCCACCAGGTGGCTGCCGTGAGGATCATCGCCGCGACCGCGGACATCCCCGCGGCCCGTTTGAGCCCTGCCGCGCGGAGGCGGGTGACGAGGGAGGCGAGGAAGAGGAGGGCCGTCCCCGCGAGGAGGACGGGGCCGAGGAAGATGCTCATCGAGATCGCGGTCCGCGAGACCTGCCGGAGGGATTTCCGCCGGTCGGCGCGGTCCCACGCGGCGCGGATCGCCTGCGAGACGCG
>JAPKHB010000190.1 GCA_026647295.1 Planctomycetota bacterium
GATAGCGAAGAAGGCCCCATAGCCAGTCATCCAGAAGGTCAATGCCAACAGCCCCCCCTTCCTCCACCCGTCCCGACAGAGCAGCAGAAGTCCCGCCGGGACCGGGAAGAGGAGAAAGGTCACGCGAACCACCGAGGCCAACCCCGCGACCAGCCCAGCAAGCGCCATGGACACGAAATGGAGTCGATTTGAGGCGCGGGGGATAGCAAGGAGCCAGATGGTGAAGATCGCGAAATGTACGACCGCCGCCAGGTTATTCAGAAAACAACCCTCGATGATGATGGGCATGTACACGGCGTAGAGAGCGCCGACGATTAGGCCGGGGCTGGGGCCGAAGAGTCGGCGAGTGGCGTGTGAAAGCAGCACGAGCGCGAGCAGGTCGCACAGGAGGGTCCCGACCTGAATGGCGACCGCCGTGTGGACTCCGGACACCCCCCAGAAAAGGGCCACCAGCAGGGCGTATCCCGGGTCATCATGCGTGGCAACCCCACCCATTCCCCCGATCAGCGCGACCCGCTCCGCCACCTGGCCTCCGGCCCGCCCCGCACGGGGGCGGTGGCGCGAACGCTACCATGCGCGGGGGTCCCGGCGGCCAGGCCCTTGCGGCCAGGCCCTTGCGGCGCGCCCCCTGGGTAGGATGCGCCCGCGCCGGCCCGGCCGGGCCGGCCGGAGGGCCATGGACATCCTTCCCACCCAGGTCGACCGCGCCTCGGCCGAGTACGCGCGCCGGCGCGCGGTGCACCAGGCCGAGCGCGAGGCGCTGCGCGCGCTGCTGGCCCGCGTGCGCGCGGGGGGGAGCGAGAAGGCCCGCGAGAAGCACCGGGCCCGGGGCAAGTTGCTCGCGCGCGAGCGCATCGAGCGCCTGCTCGACCCGGGGAGCCCCTTCCTCGAACTCTCGCCGCTGGCGGCGCACGAGGTCTACGAGGACGAGGTCCCGGCGGCGGGGCTCGTCACCGGCATCGGGCGCGTCCACGGCCGCGAGGTGATGGTCGTGGCCAACGACGCCACCGTGAAGGGCGGGAGCTACCTCCCGCTCACGGTGAAGAAGCACGTGCGCGCCCAGGAGGTGGCGCTGGAGAACCGCCTGCCGACCGTCTACCTCGTCGACTCCGGGGGCGCCTACCTGCCGCTCCAGGCCGAGGTCTTCCCCGACCGGCTCCACTTCGGGCGCATCTTCCGCAACCAGGCCGTGCTCTCCGCGGCCGGCATCCCGCAGATCGCGGCGGTGCTGGGCTCCTGCACCGCCGGCGGGGCGTACGTGCCCGCCATGAGCGACGAGGCCGTGATCGTGAAGGGCAACGGCACCATCTTCCTGGCCGGCCCGCCGCTGGTGAAGGCCGCCACGGGCGAAGCGGTCAGCGCCGAGGACCTGGGCGGCGCCGACGTGCACACGCGGGTGAGCGGGGTCGCCGACCACTTCGCGCACGACGACGAGGACGCCCTCGCCCAGGTGCGCGCGATCCTGGAGTCGATCGGGCCCCCGCCGCCCGCGCCCCCCGGGTGCGCCGAGCCCGAGCCTCCGCGCTACGACCCCGAGGAACTCCTGGGCGTCGTCCCCGAGGACGTGCGCCAGCCCTACGACGTGCGGGAGGTGATCGCGCGCATCGTGGACGGGAGCCGCTTCCAGGAGTTCAAGGCCCGCTACGGCACCACGCTCGTGACCGGCTTCGCGCGGCTCTTCGGCTGCCCGGTCGGGATCGTCGCCAACAACGGCGTGCTCTTCTCCGCCTCGGCCCTCAAGGGCGCCCACTTCGTGCAACTGTGCGGCCAGCGCGGGATCCCGTTGGTGTTCCTGCAGAACGTCACGGGGTTCATGGTGGGCCGCGAGGCCGAAAACGGCGGCATCGCGCGCGACGGCGCCAAGCTGGTGCAGGCCGTGGCGACCGTGGGCGTGCCCAAGCTGACGGTCATCATCGGCTCCTCGTTCGGCGCCGGCAACTACGGGATGTGCGGCCGGGCCTACGACGCGCGCTTCCTCTTCACCTGGCCCAACGCGCGCGTCTCGGTGATGGGGGGCGAGCAGGCCGCGCAGGTGCTGCTCACGGTGAAGCGCGACCAACTCGCCTACGAGGGCCGGCCCCCGCTCACGCCCGAGGAGGAGGAGGCGCTCACCCGGCCCATCCGCGAGAAGTACGAGCGCGAAGGGCACCCGACCTACGGGAGCGCCCGCCTGTGGGACGACGGCGTGATCGACCCCGTGGAGACGCGCGAGGTGCTGGGCCTGGCCCTGTTCGCGACGCGGGGGGGGCCGCCCGGCCCCGCGCGCGCCCCCGTGTACCGGATGTAGGGGGGGACCATGGAGGCGTCGCCGCTGCGCGTGGTGCAGGAGGGACCGGTGGCCCGCGTGTGGCTCGCCCGGCCCGCGGTGCGCAACGCCTTCGATGACGAGACCGCGCGCGCCCTGGCCGAGGCCTTCGACGGCCTGACCCAGGAGTGGGCGCTTCGGGCCGTGGTGCTCGAGGGCGAGGGCGGCACCTTCTGCGCCGGCGGAGACCTCGGCTGGATGCGGCGGGCCGCGGCCTACGACGCCGCGCGCAACCTCGCCGACGCCGCCGCCTTCCAGCGCGCCTTCGAGGCCATCGACCGCTTCCCGCGGCCGGTCGTGGCGGTGGTGCGCGGGGCGGCGCTCGGCGGCGGGGCGGGCCTGGCGGCGGCCTGCGACCTCGTGCTCGCGGCGGGCGACGCGGTGCTGGGCTTCCCCGAGGTGCGCCTCGGGCTCGTGCCGGGGGTGGTCGCCCCCTACGTGCTTCGGCGCGTCGGGCCGGCGGTCGCGCGCCGGCTCTTCCTCACCGGCGAGCGGGTGGGCGCCGAGGAGGCCCGGCGCCTCGGGCTCGTCGACGAGGTCGCGCCGCCCGCGGACCTGGACGCCGCGCTGACGCGGTGGCTCGACCGGCTCGCCGAGGGCTCGCCCGAGGCCCAGGGGCGCGCCAAGGCGCTGGTGCGCGAGCTCACGGAGGCCCCTTCGCACCCGGCGCGGCTCGAGGTCGCCCGGCGGGCGATCGCCGACGCGCGCGCCTCGGCCGACGGCCGCGAGGGGATCGAGGCCTTCCTCGCGCGGCGCCGGCCGCGGTGGGCGCCGTGAGCGCCGCGCGCGCGCTCGGGTGCGTGCTGGTCGCCAACCGCGGCGAGATCGCGCGGCGCGTGCTGCGCACGTGCCGGGAGCTGGGGCTGCGCACGGTGGCCGTGTACAGCACGGCCGACGCCGGCGCGGCCCACGTCCGCGAAGCCGACCAGGCGGTTTGCATCGGACCCGCCCCCGCGCGCGAGTCCTACCTCTCGATCGAGGCCCTCGTCACGGCCGCGCGGGCGACGGGCGCCAGGGCCGTGCACCCCGGCTACGGCTTCCTCTCCGAGAGCGCGGCGTTTGCGCGCGCGCTCGAGGCGGCCGGGATCGTGTTCGTCGGCCCGCCGGCGGAGGTGCTCGAGGCCAGCGCCGACAAGCTCGAGGTGAAGCGCCGCGTGGCCGAGGCCGGCGTGCCGGTGATCCCCGGGCCGCTCGAAGCGCTCGGGACCGACCCCGCGGCGCTCGAGGCCGCCGCCCGCGCGACGGGCTACCCGCTCCTGCTCAAGGCCGTCGCCGGGGGCGGGGGCAAGGGGATGCGCCGCGTCGCCGACCCCGCCGGGCTCGCCGAGGCCGCCGCGGGCGCGCGGCGCGAGGCCGGGGGCGCCTTCGGGGCCACGGGGCTGTACCTCGAACGCCTCCTGGAGGGCGCGCGCCACGTGGAGGTCCAGGTCCTTTGCGACGCCCAGGGACACGGCGTGGTGCTGGGCGAGCGGGACTGCTCGCTGCAGCGCCGCCACCAGAAGGTGCTGGAGGAGTCTCCGGCGCCGGGCCTGGACCCCAAGCGGCGGGCGCTCCTTTGGGACGCGGGCCGGGCCGCGGCCCGCGCGCTGGGCTACCGCGGGGCCGGCACGGTCGAGTTCCTGCTCGAGCCCTCCGGGGCGATCCACTTCCTCGAGGTGAACCGCCGCCTGCAAGTCGAGCACCCCGTCACGGAGGCCTGCTTTGGCGTCGACCTGGTGGCCTGGCAACTGCGGCTGGCCGCCGGCGAGGCCCTGCCCCCGCAGGCGGCCTTCGCCAGCCGGGGCCACGCCGTCGAGGCGCGCGTCTACGCGGAGGACCCCGCGGCGGGGTTCCTCCCTTCGGTGGGGCGCGTCGCGGCGCTCTCCTGGCCCGCGGGCCCGGGCCTGCGCGTGGACGCGGGCGTGGAGGAAGGGGAGGAGGTGACGCCCCACTACGACCCGCTGCTCGCCAAGGTGATCGCGCACGGCGCATCGCGCGGGGAGGCGCTCGACCGCCTGGCCCTGGCGCTCGAAGAGACCGTCGTGCTCGGCGTGCGGACGAACGTGGGCTTCCTAGGGCGCCTGGTCCGGGATGCGGACGTGAGGGCGGCGCGCCTCTCCACGCAGGCGCTCGAGGGGCGCCTGGAGGACCTTGCGCGCGCGCCGGCCGTGCCCGACGAGGTCCTCCTGGCCGTGGCCGCCTTCGAACTCCTCGGCGGGGCGGGCGGCCGGGCCGGGGGCGCGGCGGGCGCGCCGGGCCCGGCGGCCACGGGCCGCTCGCCCTGGGACGAACTCACCGGCTGGCGTCCGGCGGGGAACGCGCCGTGAGCGCGCGCGCGCTGCGCGAGGAACTGGAGGTGGGCGACCGGCGCGTGCGCCTGGAGGCCCGCCTCGAGGGGGCCGAACTCCTCGCCCGGCTGACCGAGGACGGGGCCGAACGCGGCCACCGGGTCCCGGTCGCCGGGGGCGCCGCCGGGGGCGTGTGGCTCACGGTCGGGGGGCGGCGCCTTCGGGCCGTGGTGCGCCGGGTCGGCGGCCGCTGGCTCGTGGCCGTGGGGGGCGAGGTCTACGAGGTGCTGCCCGAGGCGGTGCGCGCCGGCCGGGCCCACCACGGGGGCACGGAGCCCTTCGCCACCAGCCCGATGACGGGCCTCCTGGCCCAGGTGGCCGTGGCCCCGGGGGAGCGCGTGCCCGCCGGGGCGACGCTCCTGGTCGTCGAGGCGATGAAGATGGAGTACCCGGTCAAGGCGCCCCGCGCCGTGGTGGTGCGCAGCGTGGAGGTGCGGCCCGGCGAGGCTGTCGCCGCCGGGCAGGTGCTGGTGCGCTTCGAGGAGGAGGCGCCGTGAGCCGGCCCTGGCCCGCCCGCGTGCGCATCACCGAGGTGGGGCCCCGCGACGGGCTCCAGAACCAGCCCCAGGCCATCCCCACCGCGGCCAAGGCGGCCTTCGTGCGCGGGCTCGTGGCCGCGGGGCTTGGCGACGTGGAGGTCTCCGCCTTCGTCCGCCCGGACCGCGTGCCCCAACTGGCCGACGCGGCGGAATTGTTCGCGCGCCTCGGCCCGGCGCCGGCGGGCGTGACCTACGGCGCGCTCGTGCCCAACGCCAAGGGCCTCGAACGCGCGCTCGCCGCGGGCGTGGGCAAGGTGGCGGTGTTCACCGCGGCGACGGAGACCTTCAACCAGCGCAACGTCGGGGCGGGGACGCGCGAGGCGATCCAGCGCTTTGGCCCCGTCGCGCAGGGGACGAAGGCCGCGGGCCTTGCGCTGCGCGGCTACGTGAGCGTCGCGTTGGGCTGCCCCTACGAGGGTCCGGTCGCGCCCGAGCGGGTGCTTGGCGTGGTCGAGGACCTGCTCGCGCTGGGCTGCGACGAGGTGAGCGTGGGCGACACGATCGGCGTGGGCACGCCGGGCTCGTTGGCGCGCCTGCTCGCGGTGCTGCTCGCGCGCGTCCCCGCCCCGGCGCTCGTCCTGCACCTGCACGACACGCGCGGGATGGCCGTCGCCAACGTGCTCACGGGCCTCGAGCACGGGATCGCGGCCTACGACGCCTCGGCCGGCGGGCTGGGCGGCTGCCCCTTCGCCCCCGGGGCGAGTGGCAACCTCGCCACCGAGGACCTCGTCTACCTCCTCGACGGCCTCGGCGTGGCGCACGGCGTCGACCTCCCGCGGCTACGGGCGGCGACGGAGCCGCTCCGGCCCTTCGTGGGGACGCTGCCCGGGCGCGTGCGCCAGGCCCCGCCGTGGCCGCCGGCGGCGACAGGCGGCGCGTGAACGCGGCCCGCGTCGGCCCGGTCCGCCTCGGGGCCGACGCCGGGGCCCAGACCGCCCGGGCGACGCTCACCCTGGGCAACGCCGAGAAGGAGTTGTGGTTTCGCGTGCGCGGCGCGCCGCTGCGGCCGGCCCCCGAGGCCTTCCTGGCGGCGGCCCTCCTGCCGGCGATGAGCCGCGGCTGGCCGCTCGCGGTCGCGGACCCCCTCTCGGAGCGGCTGCGCGCGACCCACGCCGCGCTGCAGCGGGTCTACCGCGCCTTCGAGCCCCACCTGGCCTTGGTGCCGATCGAGGCCGCGGGCCGCGCGGGCGGCGCGCGCGCCGCAGGCGTCGGCCTCTTCTTCTCGGGCGGCGTGGACGGCTTCCACGGGCTGGTGTCCCGCCAGGCCGAGGTGACGCACCTGATCCTGGTCCACGGGCTGGACTACCCGCTGGAGGACCGGGCGCTTCGCGCGCAGGTCGGCGCCCGGATCGAGGCCGTGGCGCGCGCCGTCGGCAAGGCCCTCGTGCAGGTCGAGACCAACTTCCACGCGGTCGTCGCGCCCTTTGCGGTCAGCCGCACGCGCACCCCGATGCAGGCCACGCTCGGGGCGGCGCTGGGCGGGATCGCCGCGTTGCTCGCCGGCGCGGTCGGCCGCGTCTACGTCCCCTCCTCGGCCTCGGCGGCCACGCTCGCGCCCTTTGGCTCGCATCCGCTGGTGGATCCGCTCTGGTCCACCGAGGAGGTCGAGGTGGTGCACGACGGCCTGGACGTGAACCGCTACGAGAAGGCCGTGGCGATCGCCGGCTTCGCGCCGGCCTACGCCGCGCTGCGGCCGTGCGGGACGAACGCCGGCGGGGCCTACAACTGCGGCCGCTGCCAGAAGTGCGCGGCCACGATGCTGATGCTCGCGGCGGCCGGGGGCCTCGAACGCTTCACCGTGTTCCCGACGGGGCTCGAGGCGGCCATCCGGGCCTGGCCGATCCGGGCGAGCCTGCGCCCGCAGCCCGCGCACTGGTACCTGGCCATCCAGGACGCGGTCGAGGCGCTCACGGCCGGGGGGCAACGGCTGCGCCACCACGCCCGCCTCGTCGAAGGGCAGGCTGATGATGATCACGTCGAGTTCGCCGCGCTTGAGCGCCTCGGCCAGACGCGCGGTGAAGTTCTCCTGGATGATCAGCGGCATCCGGGGCGCGAGCTGATGCACGCGCGGAATCAGCCGCGGCAGCAGGTAGGGTCCGATGGTGTAGATCACGCCCACACGCAGCGGCCCGGCGAGCGGGTCCTTGCCTGCGGCGGCGATCTCCTGGATCTGGCTCGCCTCCATCAGCACCCGCTCGGCCTGGGCGACGATCCGGCGCCCGGTCTCGGTGATCTTGACCTCCGAGGCGCTGCGCTCGAAG
>JAPKHB010000191.1 GCA_026647295.1 Planctomycetota bacterium
GCCGTGGCTGGCGGCGGTGGGCGCCGAGCTGGCGGTGGCCTCGGCGCCGCGCGCCGGGCGCTTCGGCATGCCGCACCCGGAGGTCGTTGCGCGCGCCCGGGCCGCCGGCGCGGCGGTCTGGCTGCTGCTGGCCGACTTCGCGCCCCGGGATCCGATCGTCATCGAGGAGGGCGCGGACGTGGAGTCTGGCACCGCCGGCCCCGATCCGGCGGGGACGCTGGGGCGTCCGGCCCGGGTGGGCGTGTGGGGCGAGGGGCCGAGCCCGCCGCTTGCGGGGGCGAGCGACGCCTGGATGCGCGAGCCGCTGCGCTTTGCGCGGGAGGGGGAGTTCACCGGGGCGCGGGTGGTGGAGGCGCTTTCGGAGTCGCTCTACGTACGCTTTCCGTCCCGCGCGGTGATGGAGGAGTTCCTCGCCGCGCGCATCCTGCCCGAGACGCCCCCGGCGGACGAGCCGCACACGAAGGCCGAACTGCGCGCCTTCCTCGCCGTCGCGGGCTACGGGATCCAGCAGAAGGGTGCGATGGTGATGATCGTGCCCAACCGCCAGCGCCCCGAGCCCGAGTAGCCGCGACCGTCAGCGCACGCCGCCCGCGCCCTCGTAGAGCAGCGCGAGCACCGCGTGGGCGAGCCGGTCGGGGCCCGGCGCGTCGTCGGCGCCCGCCGCGTCCAGCGCGAGGCGCTCGCACATCCCCAGCACGAGCAGCGCCCGCTGCTCCGACGCGCGGCGTCGGCGCACGGCCCCGACGGCTCCGTCCACGATCCCGCGCACGACCTCCAGGTGCTGGCGGCGCGCCGCCTCGAGCCGCCGGGCCAGCGGGTCGGGGAGGCGGGGCAGCGGGTCCTGGAGCAGGCGGGCCTCGAAGGGGCGCTCCCGGACGCGCCGGACGTGGTCGGTCGCAAGGGCCTTCAGGCGCTCGCGCGGCCCGCGGGCGGCGGCGGCGGCCTGCGCACTGGCCACGGCCCCCTCCAGCACGCGGGCGAGCACGCGGTACACCAACTCGTCCTTCCCGGCGAGGTAGGTGTAGAGCGTGGCGAGGCCGAGCCCGCTCCGGCGGGCCACCTCGCGCATCGTGAGCCCGTTCACGCCGCGCTCGGCCATGAGCGCCGCCCCGGCGCGCAGCAGCCGTTCCAGGTTTCGTTCCCGGCGCACGGGTCAGCGCGCCCCGGGGGCCTGCGGCCGGGAGGGCGCCGGGCGCGCCGGGGCGGCCGGGTGTGCGGAAGGCGGTCTGCGGCCCGGCCTCACGCCCGGCGGCGCACGACGAAGCAGGAGGGCGTCTCGTAGAGCCGGATCTCCGCCAGGGGCAGCGGGCTGCCTTCCAGGCGCTGCCAGATCCACTCGGCCAGGTGCTCGGCCGTGGGGTTCTCGAGCCGGTCGTTGAGGTGCGAGTGGTCCAGGAGCGCGAGGACCCGTTCGCCCACCACCTCCTTCACCGTCCCGAAGTCCACGACCAGACCCGAGTCGGGGTCCACCGCACCCTCGCACCAGACCTCGAGGAAGTAGGTGTGCCCGTGCAGGTTGCGGCACTTGCCCGGGTGCCGGGGCAGGAGGTGCGAGGCCTGGAACTCGAAGCGCCGGACGACGATCACGGCGCGCATCCTACCGCTCGGGCCGCGCGGCCCCCCGGGGCGGCGGGCCGCCGCCCCGGTCCGTCGGTCCGGCGCCGCCCGGGGTGCCGAGGCAGGGGGAGCGCGGGCGCCCCCCCGGGGCCTTCGTCCCTGGCGCGGGCTGGCGGCGCCCCGAGGCGCACGACCCCGGGCTTTGCTTGGTTCAGGGCAACGGGGGGCGGGGGGAGGGCATGCCCCACCCGGTCCGTACAATCGGGGGGCCGGCTCCCGCCGCCCAGCCTGCTCTGCCGGGCGGCGGGCCCCGCCCCGGAAGGAGAAGCCGCCCATGCGCCGACCGCACCTGCTCCCGGCCGTCGCCCTGCTGCTCGGCGGGCTGGTCCTCTGCCTTGCCCAGGTGCCCTCCGCCGGCGCCGGGGAGAAGAAGAAGGTGAAGGAAGTCGAGTGGAGCGCCACCGTCGAGCCGGCCGACCTCGCCCCCGGGGGCGAGGGCTGGCTCGTGGTCCGGGGTCGCCTGACCCCGCCCTACCACATCTACGCCGCGGGCGACGAGGCCACGACCTGGAGGGAACTGCCGGCGGAGGGGGTCACCTACGACCTCGAACACGCCGAGGCCTCCGACGCGCACCCGTGGAAGCCCGAGTGGGGGGGTGAGGAGGACGTCAAGACGATCTGGGAGGGGGAGTTCGTGCTCCGGGTTCCCCTCAAGTTGGCGCAGACGGTCCGCCCCGGGACCGAGGTGGGCCTCCTCTTCGACTACCAGGCGTGTTCGGACCGGGGTTGCCTGGTCCCGGAGCGCAACCACAAGGTGAGCACCTGGCTCCCGGGGGCCGAGGTGCCCGCGCCGATCCTCTCCCCTGCGGTGGCCTACCAGGGCGGCGAGGTGCGGCTGGAGGTGAAGGAGGTGGCCCGTGACGGCCTCTCC
Organism: Planctomycetota bacterium; assembly: GCA_026647295.1. Classification (GTDB taxonomy): domain Bacteria; phylum Planctomycetota; class PLA2; order PLA2; family JAEUHO01; genus JAPKHB01. The sequence goes on from JAPKHB010000191.1 coordinate 2,489, forward strand.
GGCCTGCTCCAGGTGGTCTTCGAACCGGCCTTCAACCACTACTTCTACCTCCCCCCCTCCAAGGACGGGTCGATCCCCATCGACGCCCGGCCCGTGGCGGCCGAGGGCGTCACCTGGGGCGCGTTCGCCCTGCCCGCGGGCGGCGGGAAGTTGCATGACGCGCTGGCGATCGACCTGGGCTTCGAACGCAGCCCCGCGGTCGGGGAACTGGCCGTGGAGGTGCGCATCCAGGCCTGCGACACGTTGGGGCGCTGTCTTCCCCCGCGCAGCGGCCGCCTCACGCTGACCTTCGACACCCGCGGCGCGGCGCCCGCGCCCACCGGCGCCGGACCCGAGGGCCCGGAGCCGCCGGAGGCTGGCGCGGCGCCGGAGGAAGGCGCCGGGGCGAGCCTTGCGGGCCCGGCGGAACCGCGCGGGGAACTCTTCTTCCCCGTGTACCACTCCGCGGACGAGGGCGCGCCGGAGGAGGGCGCGGAGCCGGCCGGGGCGGCCCCGGACGCGCCCGGCGCCCCTGCGGGGGGTGCGCCCGCGGGCGCAGGCCCCGGCCCGGGCGGGGCGCCGGTCCCGGGGGGCCTTGCGGCGCAGGGTGGGTCCGAAGACGAGGCGGGCCTGGTGGGGACCTGGTACCGCGAGAGCGGCCTGCTGGTGCTCGGACTCCTCTTCCTCGTCGGGGTGGGGCTCGCCTTCACGCCCTGCGTGCTGCCGATCATCCCCATCACCATCAGCGTGATCGGAGGCGGTCGCGCCGTCCCCAAGGGGCGCCTCACCGCGCTGCTGGGCACCTACGTCGGCGGGCTCACGCTCACCTACGGGGGCCTGGGCGTCTTTGCGGCCTTCGTCGGCGGGAGCATGAGCGCCGCCTTCCGCGAGCCCCTCGTGATCGTGGCGATCTCGGGGCTGTTCTTCTTCCTCGCCCTGGCGATGCTGGGCGTGTTCGAACTCCAGCCCCCGCAGTGGCTCGCCCGGCTCCAGGGCGGGGCGCAGCGCCGCGCCGGCTCGTACGTCGGGGCGTTCATGTTCGGCTGCCTCGCCGCGGTGATCGCGAGCCCCTGCACCGGCCCCTTCATCGCCGGCATGGCGCTGGTGGCCGCGCAGCAGCAGGACCCGGTGCTGGGCTTCTCGATGTTCGCCGCGCTCGCGCTCGGGATGGGCGCCGTGTTCTTCGCCGCGGGCTCCCTCAACCTGCTGATGCGCCCCGGGCCGTGGATGGTGTGGGTGCGCTACGGCTTCGGCGTGATCCTCTTCGGGGCGGCCATCTACTACCTGGCCAACCAGCAGCTCATCGTGCCGCCCGTGAGCTACGCGCTGGCCGGCCTGGGCGCCCTCATCGGCTGTCTCGGGATCGCCCGGCACCTGCGCCACCGCGAGGGCGCTGAGCCCCGGGAGGCCTGGAGGCGCGGGGTTGCGGTGGGGAGCGTCCTGGCGCTCGCCGGGCTCGGGGTCGCCTTCCTCACCCGCCCCCTCGTCGTGCCCGAGGACCTGCGCTGGACGAAGATCCGCGACAAGGAGCACCTCCTGGCCGCGGTGGAGGACGCGGCCCGGGAGGGCCGGCCCGTGGTCGTGGACGTGTGGGCGACCTGGTGCTACTACTGCAAGGAGTATGACAAGGTGATGCTGGGCTCGGAGGCGCTCAAGGAGCGCCTGCGCCGGGTGGTCCGCCTCAAGTTGGACGTCTCCGACGAGACGTTCCCGGACATCCGGCAGGGACTGGGCATCCCCGCCGACGCCCAGCCCTACCTCGTCTTCATCGACCCGAAGAAGCGCATCCACCGCGGCGTGGACATCCAGGAGTGGTGGGGCGATCAGTCCGAAGCGCGGCTCAAGCAGAGCCTGGACCGGGTGTTGGGCGTGGCCGACCCCGCGCTCGCCGGCGCGGCCGCCGGCGCGGCCGCCGGCGCCGGGTCCGCCTCCGCCGCCCTCCCGGGCGGCCACGCCTCGCGCTAGCCGCGCCGCCGCCCGCGGTCAGCCGCTGGCGAGCCGGGCCACGGTGCGAACGCCCGGGTGTTCGGAGAGCACGAAGTCCAGCGCGGCCCGGGCCTCCGCGTGGGGGACCAGGCCCATCGGCCGCAGCAGGTCGCGTGACATCCGGCTCACCACGTGCACCGGGTGGTCGCGCGCGATGCGCCGCAGGCTGTAGGCCGTGAGGCCGTAGGGGTGGAACTCGCGCCGCAGCGCCGCGAGGTGACGCTCGAGCCGCCCGGCCTCGAACCAGGGCAGCAGCGCCGGATGGCCCGGCCCGTCCCCGAGGTCCGCGAGGAGGAGGACGGGCGCGCCGGGCTTGAGCCAGGCGAGCGCCTCGAGCAGGGCCTTGTGGGCCTGGATCAGGCTGCGGCCGCGGGGCCCCCGCGCCTCGACCACCCCGAGGTCGGCCGGCTCGGGCGGCGCGGCCGGGCGCGCCGCCTCGAAGGCCCGGGCGGCCGCGCGGTGCGCGGCCTCGACCTCGCCCGCGACCGCGGCCGCGATGGTGCCGTCCGAGGCCAGCGCCACGTTGAGCAGGAAGGCGCGCCCGTGGGCCCGGGCCACGCCGAGCAGCGCCGCGTAGAAGGGGTTGTCGTCCAGGCGGCCGGCCGCGCTGCGGATGCTCCCGTCCGGGGCGACCAACGTGTCGAGCGTGAGTCGGTGGGCCGCGAGCACCGTCCCCCGCTCGGCCACCCCCGGGACGAGCGCCTTGGGCCCGCCCGAATAGCCCGCCAGGTGGTGCGGGGCCACCACGCCGGTCAGGATCGCCAGGTCGGCCTCCGCCACCGTGCGGTGCACCCGGACCGCGCCCAGCGCCGGGTCGGTCGACAGGAGGGCGTTGAGTTCCGGCGTCTCGGGCGCGCTCTGGATCGGCCGAAGCACGCTCACCAGTTCCTCGCCCAACATGCGGGCGACCTCGGTCCGGGGCGTGGCCGGATGGATGCCGCGTGCCACGACCAGTCGGATCCGCGCCGGGTCGAGCCCCGCGCGGGTGAGGCGCGAAAGGAGTGGCAGGAGGTAGACGCCCGCGGCCGCGGGCCGGGTCGCGTCCGGGATGACCACCGCGACGCTGCGCGCCCCCCAGGCGACCTCCTCCAGCGGGGGCCGGCCGAGCGGCGCGTCGATCGCGCGCGCCACCACCGCCAGGGGCGAGGCGACCGGCGCGACCTGGGCCGCGGGGGGCCCGACGACCCGCAAGCCCGCGGGGAGTTCCAGGCCTTCGAGGGTGGCCGGCGAGGAAGGATCGTCGGGCACGCGGCCCGCGATGCTACCGCTCCCAGAGGCGGCGCACGATCTTGTGCGGGTTGGGCGCGGCCCGCGCGACCTCGCCGTGGCAGGCGGCGCAGGTCCCCTGCGCCCGCACGAACTCGGCCGGGGCCGCCAGGTAGTAGCGGGTGCGGCCGTAGGAGAGGTCGAAGACGACCGTCCCGCCCAACTCGGTCAGGCCGATCTCGGGCCCGTTGGCGCTGCCCGCGGCGGGCACGGCCACGTAGCCCAGGCGCACCGTGTCCTCGGGCCGAAACAGCACGGCCCGGGTGTCGGGGCCGTCGGCCCCGGGGGACGACTCCTCCACGCAGCGGCCCACCTTGAGCACCTGTTCACGCACCGGCGGGAAGTGGAAGGGGCTGGTGGATCGGTCGGCGCAGCCGGCCGGCGCCTCGAGCAGGAGCGGCCCGGAGAGCAGGTCCGCCGCGGCGCGGATCTCGGGGGGCAGGGCCTCGGCGGGCCCGCGCGCGGGCACGAGGAGGGCGGCCAGCCCGACGCCCAGGAGCAGGACGGCGGCGGCCGCCACGCGGGTCGGGCGCAGCAGGGCAGGCCGCAGGCGCCCGCCCGGTTGCGTTCGGATCCGCTCCACGAGACCCGGGGGGAGGCTTCGCGCCGCGCGCTCCCGCGCCCCCGCCCGCCCCAGGGCCGCGAGGAAGGCCCGCCGGGCCTCGGCCGCTTCCCGAAGACCTGGGTCGCGGGCGAGGCGCTGCTCGAGCCCGGCGGCGGCCTCGCCTTCGAGCCCCCCCTCGAGCAGGGCGTCCAGGCGGGCCGGGTCGAGGGGGTCGGGCAGCGGGGTCATGGGCGGGGTTCGCGGGGGCTCAGGTGGCGGGGGCTGGACGGGCCCGGGGACCGGGGCCCGGGCGGGCCGTCGGCGCCGCGGGGGGCGTCGATCGGGTCAACGAGCAGCCGCCGGAGCCATTCCCGCCCGCGGAAGAGGCGGCTCATGACGGTCCCGGGCGGGATGTCCAGGATCTCGGCGATCTCCCGGTAGCTCAAGCCGTCCAGGTCGCGCAACCGCACGGGGAGGCGGAAGGGGTCGGGGATGCGTTCGACCGCCGCGCGCACCTCGGCCGGCGAGAGGGCGTCGAGGGCCTCGACCTCGGCCGGGGCCGGGGGCCGCCCCATCTCGACCAACTCCTCTTCGGGCAGCGCGACCGGTTGCAGGCGTCGGCGGCGGTAGCGGTCGATGTGGATGCGCTTGAGGATCGTGAACAGCCAGGCCTTGGCGTTGGTGCCGGGCTCGAAGGAGGCGAAGGCGCGCTGGGCCTTGAGGAAGGTGTCCTGGACGAGGTCCTCGGCGTCGGGCCCGTGGCGCGCGAGCGAGAGCGCGAAGGCGTAGCAGTCGGCGAGCAACGGCAGGCACACGGCCTCGAAGGAGGTGTCGGGCCGGGAGGCCATGTTCCGATTGTACGCGATCGATTGACCGTACGGAGCCAGGCTCCGGTGCATCATTCGAGCGATCGAGGAGGGGGGAGGTTCGCCGGGGTACGGCTCCGCGCTCCCGCGCGGACTGTGCAAGACCGGCACGCTGACGCGCGCCTCGTCTTGGCAGGGGGGGTGCTGCGCACGGGCGGACGGCCGTACAATCCCGCCGATGGAGAGCCGCATCTACGTGGACGGACGCATCACCCCGGCCGCGGAGGCGGTGATCCCGGTCCTGGACCACGGCTTCCTCTACGGCGACTCGGTCTACGAGGTGCT
>JAPKHB010000192.1 GCA_026647295.1 Planctomycetota bacterium
CCAACCGCAGCGCTGCAAGCTCAGCGAGATCGAACGCCGCTTTCAGAAGCTGTACCGCGCCTACCTCCTCAAGGAGAGCCTGGCGGCCGGCCTGGACTATCGGCAGCCCAAGCGAGCCGAAGCCGCGCTGCGCGAGTGGCTGGCCTGGGCGTCTCGTTCACGCCTCAAGCCGTTCGTGAAGACAGCGCGCACGATTCGCAAGCACCTGGGTGGCGTCCTGGCCTACATCAAGGGCCGGATGACGAACGGCCTCGTGGAAGGCATCAACACCCGGCTGCGCATGGTGGCCCGAAGGGCGTATGGCTTCGGGACGACGAGCGCGCTGATCGCCATGCTGTTCTTGTGTTGCGGAGGAATCCAACTCGCGCCAAAGCTCCCGTGACCCACAGAAACAGCAGGAGGACCAATTTTGACAAGCCTTCAGGCCGTGGGCGGACCAGCCACCGCCGCGGGGTCGGACCTGGCTTGGGGGTGCTCGCTGGGGGCGGACCCGCTTGGGCGTGCCGCTACCCCTCCCACCAGGTCGGCCCCACCCCCGCGGCCCGCTCCCCCGCGCCGACCCCCGCGTTCACCGCGGGCCCTCCGCTGCACGACCTGCGAGCGCGAGATCGATGCGCACATCCTCCCCCGGTTGCGCGACGGCGTGCCCCGCCCAGCGCGGCCCCTCATGCGTTGTCACGGCTTCGATCCCCACGCGGACTCCGGCCGGCAGGCCGCCCAGGACGAACGAGCCGTCCGCCGCCACCAAAGTGGCAACCGCATCGCCTTGGACCCCCGCCCACACACGGACCGGGATCCCCTTTGGCCCGCCCCTCACGCGCCCGGTGACGGTTCCAGCCTGTCTGGGGACCAGGCTGACCACCTGCCCCTCTGCCGCCGTGAAGCGGGTCAAGGCGCAGTGCCCGGATTCCCCCTCGGGCAGGTACAGGGCGTAGCGCGCCCCGGCGAGCAGGGGCGGAAGCCGCCCCTGGCCCGTCGGCGGGAGTGCCACGCCCCCGCTCACCGGCACGTCGGGCCCGGCGTTCCCGTCCACCCGCGTCAGCACAAGCCGCATGCGCGCCCACGATTCCGGGCGGCGCGCGTCCAGTCGGAAGTCCACGGTCACCCCGCGCGCCACCACGAGGGACACAGGACTCCCCACGCGAGCCGCTACGGGCTTGGAGCCCAGGCCCCATTCGCAGAATGCATTGCTCCAGAGATCGCACGGCGGGATGGCCAGCACCTGCGCCTCCGCACGGGAGGCGACCTGCATCTCGAACCTGCCCGAGGCGTCGGCTTCGGCCATCCCGGCCCACTGACCTGCGGACCGCAGCAGCACCAGGGCTCTCGGGTAAGGCGCGCCCAGGTCGTCCCGCACAAGGCCCCGGATCAGCAGGCGGGGCACAAGCCGAAGGGTTCCACCCCCGGCGATCCAGTGGTCGAGTTGGAGGGTCGCACCCTGTTCGCTCGTGCCCTGGACCGTCAACTCGTAGGCGGCGCCCGGCACCACGTCGGCGACTAGGGCCTGGCCAAACTCGTCCACCCGGGCGCGGTGGTCCTCGACTTCATCCAGGAGCCTACGAGAGACGCTCACGAAGGCTCCTTCCGCCGGGTGCCCGTCATGCGTGAGCACCGTCAGGGCGACGTCACTCCGGCCCACGAGCGGCAACTCAACCACTTCACCGCCGGGACGAGCCTCCACGGGCGAAACGAGACCCACGCAAGCGTTGCTCCCGGCGCGCACGGAGAGTTCCGCGTCCTCGTCCCCAGCGCTCGGGATCTCGAACGTCCCATTCGGGCGACTGATCGTTTCGCCGATCGCGATCCGGTCGCCGTCAAGGCCCGAACGGCCCAACGCGACAACGTGGAATCCCCCCGGATCCACGCCCGCCGGCACCGACACCCGCCCCTTCACGCTGCGCCCCGGCGGGAGGACGATCTCGACCTCCCGATCAGCCCGCTGCAAGGGACCGGCCCGCCACGGGCCGTACGGAAGCGGTGCCCCCTCGGCGTCCCTCGGATCCACCACCTCGATCGCGAGGCCCTCGGCGCCCGCCTCCCCCCGGATCTCGATCTCCTTGCCCGGGACCCAGAAGCCCCCGCCGGACCGCCCCGAGGCGTTCCAGCGGATGGCGGCCTGCGCCACCCGGCCGCCATCGTGACCCCGAACAAGGACCCGAACCGCGCCAGGATCCGAAGCGTCCCCGATCAGTACCAGACGGACATCGCGCGCCCCGGCCTCCGCGGTCGCTTCGGCCCGGGCCGCCCGGTGCTGGGCCGAGAGCAACCACGTGCTCCGCGCCAGCCCGCCGAATCGAAACCGACCGTCCGCGCCGGTTGTCTCGGCCCGGTCCTCCTTGCGGCCGCGCCGCCTCTCCGCAGAGACGACCACCCCCGCCACGGGATCACCGGCGGCGTCCACCAGTCGGCCCTCAATCTCCAGGCCCGGTTCCAGCGAGACCCTCACGGGCCGGTCGTCCCCTGCCGCGACGCGCACCTGGATCTCCTGGGGCGACTCGGGATCTCTCACCTCAACCTGCAGATCGCGCCTCGGCAAGGGGCCCGCCACGACCCGGCCCGAGCGGCCCACGACGAGAGTCTCGTGCAGGGACTCGGCCCATCCGCGCCTGTCGTCGCACGTCAACGAGACCCGCGCCCCGAGGTCCGCCGATCCGCCGCGCTGGACGGCGACCGTCAGCCAGCGCGTCGGGGTCAGCCGGACGAGGACCGGACGACCCTCGACGCCACCGGATCCCGGACCCACCGTGACGGCAACCCCGACGTAGCCGGGGGCGGACGCCGTCACCTCGATCGGCACGCGGGCAGCGACGGTGGGAATCCGAAACGAGCCATCCGGCCCCGAGCGGACCACCTGTTCCTCCGGGGGAGCGTCGGCGATCCCGTGCCCGATGAACTCCACGGGCGAAACCTCCCAGCGGAGGAGCGCCCCCCCTACCGGTGCCCCGTCCTCGTCCACGACACGCCCGACCAGTGATCGACCCCTACGCAGGGTGGCCTCTACATGGGCCGCCCCTCCGGGCGGGACCTCAATCAGGTCCTCCCCGCGAGGTGGAACACCTACGCCCGAAAGCCGTCGGCCCGCAAAGCCGCCCCCCAGGGCGAGCAGCCACGCGGGGCCCGCCTCGACGTCGTCGAGGACGAACGTGCCATCGGAGCCCGTGCACGTCGCAAGTGAACGCGGCGCAAGGTACCCAAAGTCCCCACTGACAACCCGCACGGCGACCCCGGCTGCCGGCGTGCCGTCAGGCGCCCTCAAGCGGCCGCGGACCTGCCCGCGGCGAGCGGCCGGCTTGAGCTCGATGACCGACTCCAGGCCGTCGACCTTGACACCGGTTTGCACCGGATGGAACCCCGGCGCAGCCACATGCACCGGGCAGCACATGCCCGAGTCCGACCGAAAGCGCAGGGAGCCCTCGGTGGACGTAGTCCCACCGGCGAGCCAGCCATCGCCTTGGAGCACGACGCGGGCTCCCGCCACGGAGCCACCCGCTGCGTCCACGAGACGCAGCCCCCGCTCCGGACGTGCCCGCAGGGATCCTGTGACCTGGACGACCCCATCGGCAGCCGAGCCTGGATCGACCCCGATGCTCCCCACAACCTCCCAGTTTGACTGCGGCTGTCCGGCGAGGAGCTGCCAGTCGCCGGCAGGCACGAGGTCCAGCCGGAACCGTCCGGCGGCGTCGGCGGTCACATGGCGTACGGCCACGGGAGGAATGGTTGGCGCCTCCCCCGGCCCCGCGTGAGGGGCTCCGACCAGGATCGAGCCCCGGTGCGGCGCGCCGCCCGGCCCGACGACCGAGCCTTCGACCGTGAGCGCGCGGCCGAGGGCGACCGGAACGCCGACGAAGTGGCCGACCTCGACCGGGACAACCGGCGTCCACCCCGAGGTCCCCTGCCCGCCTCGGGCCTCGACCACGTAGGTCCCCGGAGCGAGCGCAGGAAACACGAATGCGCCCCGCTCGTCCGTCCGGGAGGACGCGATGGGCGTCGCCGTGGACTCGAGGCGATCCAGCAGGTCGATGTGGTGTTGCACCTGGGCGGCGTCTGCCAGGGAGCCGGCGTAGGACACGCCGCGGTACAGCAGCACGGTGGCGCCGGGTACCGGCGTCCCGGCGTCAAGCACGATCCCCCAAAGCCCCGCGGGCCGTGCTGCCTCTGTCTGATCCTCGCCCTGCACGGGGCCACCACCCGCCGCGGCCAGGAGGAGGACAAGACCGATCCCGGTGCCTCGGCGAAGGATCGATCGAACAAGGAACGCGGTGGAGTTCCCCGAAGCCGCGCCACCTGGGAGCGCAGCCGCCGCGGGGGGGGTCGTCCCGCGCGCCCGGGCTGTCATCGGTGTCCTGGTCATCTTCGTGCGCCACCTCCGCCAGCGCATCGTACCCGTGCCCAGGGGGGCCTGCCCGCGAGCATCGGGCAGAGTGCCGCGAACAACCTCACCTACGCTCGCGCTCGGCCTTGTAGTCGCAGGTGCGATCCCACTCCAGGGTGCCGAACAGATCAACCACCCGCTTCTGTTCCCGCCGAGCGATGAACTCTTCCAGCGCGCGCGTGACGGCGGCCTTCTTCGTTCGCTCGCCGCTCACGGCGAGGGCTCGCTCCAGTAGATTCGGGTCGAGGGAGAGGTTTGTTGCCATGTGTGACACTCTCCCCACGAGCCCACACGCCGTCAAGCGCTCGGCCTCCCAGACCATGCCGACCCGCTGGGCGACCGGAGCCGGAGGCGGGAGGAAGCCAGGCCCTGGCCGCCGGCTTGGCTTCGGCTCCCGCCGTCAGGGCTTACCCCCTGGGCGTTCACCGGACAGACTCCGCAGGCAGGTCGGCGAACGGGTCCTCCAGCGGGGGCAGCAGGTCGAACAGGGTGAACCCATCGCCCAGGTCACCTGGGGCCGTGGAGAGGACGAGGTCCAGGCGTGCGTCCCGCGGTACGGCCACCCAGGTCTGCGTCGATCCCTCCGCTCGGGAATACACCCGCACCAGGACCCTGGGTGAAGCGCGGCATGCCAGCCGAAACTCCCCCTGCGGACCCGACTCGGTGTGCGCGTGCCATCCACCCTCCGTGTCGCAGGGATCCGGATCTGCGGTCACCCGGGCATCCGGAACGGCCGCCCCGTCGGGGCTCAAGACGCGCCCCACGACCCACGCGGTACGTTCAAGCCGCAGGAGCACTTCGGCCCCGTCGGTGTCGCGCCCCATCACGACTTCGCGACTCATTCCCACCTCACCATCGTGCCGGGGCAGGGCCGTAACACAGCACCTCGCGGGGTCCATGCCGGTCCAACGAAACCGCCCTTCCCCGTCGGTGACTGCATGGAACAAGTCTTCCGGATCCGGGCCCGGCGGGTCGATGTAGAGGGCCGGACAGCCGGTGACGCGGACGCCAGCCGCCGGCCGGCCCTCCGCATCAAGGACCGCCCCTTGGAGGGTCGCGCCCGCCGCCAATGCGAGCGTTCCGACGTCCGTCGTCTGCCCCGGGACGAGGGAAAAGGCCGCCGAGCGTGCCGGCCGGTAGCCCTCCCGGCGCGCCACGACCTCCCCGGGCCCGTCCCGCCACGCGCGGATCGCCTTGGGCTCAAGGTCCCGGATCACGAAGCGACCCTGTTCGTCGGTGAACGCCCAACGAATGCCCACCCCGTGGTCCGAGCCGCTCCAGGACACGTGGGCGCCGGCGACTCCGCGCCCGTCGGCGTCGACCACGCGCCCCCGCACGGCGGCGGACGGGATCAGCGTCAGCGAAACCGTCGGCACTCCGCCCGGGTAGGTGACGGGCGCCCAGGGTCGCTCCACGACCCAACCGGGCGCCCAGGCCCGGACCCAGAGTTCCGAGGGGGACGTCGTGGACCGATCGATCGCCACGTCCTCGAGGCAAAACGCGCCGGAGGCGTCCGAGACGGCCTCGACCTTGGGCGGCCAGTTCCCGTAGCAGGCCGTGTGGATCGGGATTCCGGGCATCGGCCGCCCGTTCACCCCGCGAACGATCCCCCGCACGGTTGTGGCGGGTCGCATCGTCAACCCGACGTCCAGGTCCAGCGTGGTTCGCGCGAGCACCTGCGCGGGGACGTCAAGTGCCTGATAGCAGGCGCCCCCCGCTTGGTCCGCCTCCGGGACCGGGAAGCGCGCGATGCGAAACCAACCCTTCTGCACCGAGAGTTCCTTCAGGACGCCGGCGGGGAGCATCAGGTCGAGGTGTCCACGGGCATCCGTCGCCCCCTGCCAGCACCAGTCCTCGGGGGGGCCGGCAGGGGACTGCGGACCCTCCGGAGCGGCGGTCGCCAGAACGACGCACTCCACGCGCGCCCCACCCACGGCCGTTCCGTCGCGCGCATCGGTCACCCGGAGGCGCAGCAGAGCCGCCACGGGAAGGCGCAGAAGCAGCCGGGCCGGTGGCAACGACGCGATGGAGAAGGCGGTGTGGACGTGGCCGCGCGCCGTGACGAACAGTCGGGCCGGCGGGTCGTCAGCGAACGCGAGGGCAAAGCGCCCCTCCGCATCGGTGGTGGTCCAACGTGGGAGATCCCGCAGAGAGGCGCGGTCGGCGTCGACGACCTGCGCGCCCGCAACGGGCCGATCCTCCGTGTCAACGACGCGGCCCTCCAGCCACCGGGCCGGGCGAAGGATCAGGATGGGGTCGCGGGAGCCCCCGACGGGGTCGACCGTCCCCACCCACCGCGCGGGGGCGGCCCCCTCGCGGGTGGCGCGCAACAGGTAACGGCCTGGGCGCACGGCCGCGAATTCGGCCATGCCCTCGCTGTCGGTCAAGGCGCTGTGCGCGACGCCGCGGTCAAGGCTGGGCCAGTCGTACCCCGTCGGTAGGGGGTCCGAAAGCCCCTCGATCTCCGGGGGAATCACGAGCGCCTCGACACGGGCCCCCGCGACCGGCCGGGACGCCGCGTCCCACACGGTTACGCGCCAGGTCCGGGCGACGCCCACATGGATCACGCCCAGGTCCGTGGTCTGGCCCCGCACCACGTCCACGTCCGCGCGGCACACCCGAGGAAGCCCGGACGCCTGCACCCCCAGGACGTACCACGGCCCGGCGGGCACGCCCTCGAGCGCCGCCCGGCCGTCCGACGTGGTCCGCGTCGTGAAATGGACAGCCTCCGACCCATGCCCCGTGCCATGGAGAACGACCTCCGCGCCGGCCGCCTCGGCGCCCGTTCGCGCGTCCACGACGCGGAGTACCAGGCGTCCACGACCGGCAAGGCGTGGGTCGAGGGGTGGCTGGCGAACGCCAAGGGGGAGGGCCTCCCCCGCATCGCTCCCGCCTTCGGACGACGCCGTCGTGCCGCGCAGGACCACCGGCCCTCGCGCCCCCTCAACCGGCGGGAGCGGCCGCGCGGGCTCCGCTCCCCGGGGATCCCAAGGCAGGCCGAGCCATGCGGCCAACCCCAGTCCGAACGCCGTGGC
>JAPKHB010000193.1 GCA_026647295.1 Planctomycetota bacterium
CCCGCGTTGAGTCCCCTGCTCGAGTGCGTACCCAACGTCTCCAACGGCCGCGACCCCGAGGTGATCCGGGCGCTGGCCGAGGCCTTTGCCTCCGCGGGCGCCAGCCTCCTGGGCGTGGACAGCGACGCCGACCACCACCGCAGCGTGATCACGATCGCCGGGCCGGCCGAGGCCGTCGTGGAAGGCGCCGTGCGCGGCGTCCGGGCGGCCCGCGACGCGATCGACCTGAACCACCACCACGGGGCCCACCCCCGGATGGGCGCGGCCGACGTCGTCCCCTTCGTGCCCCTGGGCTCGGCCACGATGGCCGACGCGGTCGCCGCGGCCCGGACCGCCGGCGCCCGCATCTGGGCCGAGGCCGGCGTGCCCGTCTACCTCTACGGCGAGGCCGCGACGCGCCCCGAGCGGGCCAACCTCGCCGCGCTTCGAAAGGGCGGCTTCGAGGGCATCCGCGCCACGATCGAAACCGACCCCGCGCGCCGGCCCGACTTCGGCTCCGCGGCCGTCCACCCGACCGCCGGCGTCACGGCCGTGGGCGCGCGCTTCTTCCTGATCGCCTTCAACGTGAACCTGGCCACGCGCCAGCTGCCCGTCGCCCAGCAGATCGCCGGACGCATCCGCGAACGCGACGGCGGGCTGCCCGGGGTCAAGGCGTTGGGCTTCGACCTCCCCGAGCGCGGCCAGGTCCAGGTGTCGATGAACCTCGTGGACTTCCGCCGCACGAGCCCGATCGAGGTCTTCGAGGTGATCCGCGACCTGGCCGCCGCGCAGGGGGTGGCGGTGGCCGAGGGCGAGGTGGTCGGGTTGATCCCCGAGGCCGCCTGCCCGCCGGACTTCGAAACGCGCGTGATGGCCCGCGGCTTCGTGCGCGACGAGCAGGTGATCGAACGGCGCCTGGCGCGGGCGGGCGGGGCCGGCGCATGACCCCCCGGGTCACGATCGTGGTCGTGACCTGGGACGGACGCGAGTGGCTCGCGGCGTGCCTCGCCTCGATCGTGCGCCAGGACCTCGACGGGGTGCAGGTGGTCGTGGTGGACAACGGCTCGACCGACGGCACCGCGCAGTGGCTCGCCCGCGCCCACCCCACGGCCGAACTCTGCCGCCTGCCCACCAACCGCGGCTTTGCGGCCGGGGCCAACGCGGGCCTTGCGCGGGCGCGCGCGCCCTGGGTGCTGATGCTCAACAACGACGCGACGCTGCGCCCCGGGGCGCTCGGCACGCTGCTCGGGGTGGCCGAGGCGGCGCCCAGGGAGGTCTACGCGGTCCAGCCCCAGTTGCGCCTAAGCGGGGGCGCGTACCTCAACTCGACGGGCATCCTCCTCACCCCGGACGGCTGCGCCCACGACCGCAACTTCGGCCGGCCCCTGGCCGAGAGCCCGCCGGCCGGCGAGATCTGGTGCGCGACCGCCGGGGCGGCCCTTTACCGCCGGGCCACGCTCGAACGCCTGGCGGGCCCCCACGGCGTCTTCGACGAGCGCTACCACATGTACTTCGAGGACGTCGACCTGGGCTGGCGGGCCCGGCGCGCCGGCGGCCGGGCCCTTTACGTCCCCGAAGCGGTCGTCGACCACGTCTTCCAGGCCTCCTCGCGCCGGCGGGGGCCCGGCTTCATCATCGCCGCGTGCAAGCGCAACCGCCTGCGCACGCTCCTCACCCACGCCTCGCCCGCGTTCCTGCTGGCCTCGCTCCCGCGCACCCTCCAGGACCTGCGCTGGCTCCTGCGCCACGCCGGGGGCACGGCGCTCGCCGGCTGGGTGCGGGCGCTCCTTGACGGCCTTTCCGCCCGCCGCGAGGGGCGGCACCACAACGCGGTCGCCCGGCGGGCCGTGGAGGCGCGCTGGATCGGGCGGCGCCAGTAGGCCCGGCGCCCCCCCGCCCCACGCCCGCACCCGCGGTGCGGACGCGGCCGGGAAACGCGTATGGTGAGGCCCCGGGCCAGGCCCTCGGGCCGGCCCGGCCGGAGCGACCTTCTCGGAGGCCCCAGATGTCCCAGCCCGACTACGCCGCCCTACCCCTTGGGGACTTCCTCGGGGCGCTGGCCAGCGCCGCCCCGACGCCCGGGGGCGGGACGGGCGCGGCCGTCGCCGGCGCCACGGGCGCGGCGCTGGTCGAGATGCTGGCGCGGCTTACGATCGGCCGGCCGAAGTACCAGGCGCACGAGGCGCTGATGCAGGCCGTGGCCGAGCAGGCGGCGGCCGAACGCCGCGCGCTGCTGGACCTGGCCGGACGCGACGCCGCGGCCTACGCCGCCGTCGGCGCCGCCCTCAAGGCCCCGCGCGAAACGCCCGCGGAGCAGGCCGCCCGCACCGAGGCCCTCCAGGCGGCGCTCAAGGGCGCCTGCGAGGTCCCGCTCGAGGTGATGGCCCACTGCCTGGAGGTGATCGGGCTCGCCCGCCAGGCCGTTGCGCGCGGCAACCCAAACGCGGCCAGCGACGGCGCCGCCGGCTGCGAACTCGCCCGCGCCGGCCTCAAGGTCGCGGCCTGGAACGTGAAGATCAACCTGGGCTCCCTCACCGACGCCCGCTACGCGGCCTCGGCCCGCGCGCGCATGGACGAGATGCTGATCATGGGCCAGCGCGCGGCCGCCGAGGTGGACAGCCAGGTGGAGGAGCGCCTCGCCCCCGCCCCCGGCGCGCCGCCGGCCTAGCCATGCCCGCGCCGCTGCTCGAGATCCGCGGCCTCACCCGGCACTACGGCGCGCTGCGGGCCCTGGACGGCGTCGACCTGGACGTGCCCGAGGCCATGGTGTGCGGCTTCATCGGCCCCAACGGCGCCGGCAAGACGACCGCCATCCGGATCCTGGCCGGCCTGATCCGCCCCACGCGCGGCGCCGCGCACCTGGGCGGCCTGGACCTCCTGGGCGACCGCGTCCACGCCGCGCGCGGCCTGCGCACGCTGGTCGAGGTGCCGGCCTTCTACCCCGCCCTGACCGGCGCCGAGAACCTCTCCCTCTTCGCGCGCCTGGCCCGCGCGCCCCGCGCCGAGGTCCTGGGCCTGCTCGAGGCCCTGGGCCTTTCCCACGCCGCCCACCGCCCCGTGGCCGGCTACTCATTGGGCATGCGCCAGCGCCTGGGCATCGCGCAGGCGCTGGTGGGCCGGCCCCGGCTGGTGGTGCTCGACGAACCGATGAACGGCCTGGACCCGGCGGCGATCCGCCTCGTGCGCGACCTCGTCGCGCGCGTGCGCAGCGAGCAGGGCGTCGCCTTCCTGATCTCGAGCCACCTGCTCCACGACATCGAGACGCTGTGCGACACGGTCGCGATCCTGCACCGGGGCCTCCTGGTCGAGCAGGGCCGCATCACCGACCTGCTCGCCGCCTCCGCCCCCGGCTGGCGCTTTGCCACCCGCGACGACGCCGCCGCCCTTCGCGCCCTGGCCCAACACAAGGTCCCGGGCCACCCGCGCCGCGACCCGGGGGGCGGCCTCCTGCTCGACGGCGACGAGGCCGTGCTCCCCCCCCTTTTCCAGGCGCTGCTGGAAGCCGGCCTTCCCCCTAAGGCGCTCGAACCCCGCAAGCCCTCGCTCGAACGCCACTTCCTCGAGCGCACCGAGGGGGTGATGGGATGAGCCCCGCGCCGCGGCCGTGGTCCAGCGACCTGCTCTGGGGCGCCCTCCTCGCCGTGGCGCTCCACGCCTTCGTGCGCACCCACGCCCCCGGGGCCGAGACCCTCGACGTCTTCCTCTGGTACGCCGCCGCCGGCGCCGTGCTCCAGCCCGGAACCCGCTTCCTGCCCCGCCGCGGCCGGCGCCTCCTGGCCCCGCTCTTGGGCGCCCTCCTGGTCGGCGCCCTCGCCCCGGCCGCCTTCGGCCTGGACGCGCTCGGCGCGGCCCTGGGCGGCCTTTGGTGGGCCGACGGGCCGCTCCTTGCGCTGGGTCTCCTCCTCGCCCTCCTGCGCGGCGGAGGCGCCGGCCGCCTGGGCGTGCTGGCGCGCGTGGAGGGCCTGAAACTGCGCCGCGGGGTTGGGGTGCTGGGCAGCCTGCTGGTCGCGCTGGCCCTTACGCTCTTCGTCGGGATGGGCCACGACCCCGCCCCCGGCGAGACCGGCTGGACCACGGCCGAGCGTTCGCTGAAGGCCGGCCTCCTGGCCGCCGAGGCCCTGCTCCTGGTCCTTGGCGCCGCGGCCATCGCGGCCGAGGCCGCCCAGGGCACCCTCAAGATGGTCCTGCCCCATGCCTACCGGCGCGGGGAGTGGGTGGCCGCCAAGGCGCTGGTCCTGGGCGCCCTCGCGCTTGCCTTCGCCGCGCTCCTGGGCGCCACGGCCTACCTCCACGCCGACTGGGCCCATGGCCTTGGCGACGTGGTCAAGCCCCCCGACGAGCTCTTCGGCATGGACGAGCGCGTCCACCGCACGGCCGAGACCATGCGCGGGCACTACCTGGCGGCCCTTGGCGCCGGCGCGGCCGCCCTGGTGGCGAGCGCCCTTACGGGCCTCTTCGTCTCGTGCCTCTTCGTGGGCGTCGTCCCCTCCCTCTCGGCGGCCTTCCTGGCCTTTGCGACCGTCCACCTCGGCCAGACCCTGCTCGGCTTCGGCGCCGAACTCGAGCAGCGCCTCTTCGCCGAGTACCCCCAGCGCATGCTCAAGGCCATGGGCAACATCGGCAAGGGCCTCGACGAAGCCTGGGACCCGGCCCTCCTGTCCACGGGCCTCGGCCTCTGCGCCGCCCTCTCCGCCCTCGCCCTCCTCTCCGGCATGCGCCTCTTCGCCCGCCGCGACTGGACGTGACGCCCCCCCACCCACCCGCGAGCCCGAGTGACGACCCGCTGCGCCCCGCCCGAGCGGCTGCGCCAGCCAAGCCGAGTAGACGCCTGCGACACGTGGGGGGGAGGCCCTCGATCGGGCCTGCGCATCCGCCGGCGTCAGGGGCCGGGGCCGGGAGCCCGCGCCGCGAGGGTCCCCCGTTCGCAGATTCCGCCCGTCGCCCGCTTCTTGAGGAACCCTGGCGCAGGCTCCCCAAGCCCCTACGCCACGCTCCGCAATCAGACCGCGATCGCCTGGGTCGTCGCCCATCTCCGAGCCAATAGGGCCGCACGCGGCAGCAGGAGACGTGCTGTCGTAAACCATTGCCAGTGCTCGACTTACGCAGACTGCAAGCCGTGAATTCGGACGGCGCATCTCAGCACAATGCTCACGCTAGGTATATATACCTAGCGTGAGCTGTAGCAAACAGGCGGGTGCTGCCCCGGCGGAATTCCTTGGCTCGTGAGCATGGTATATATACCATGCTCACGATGGCCGCCCCCGACCAGGCTCCGACCGCCACGATCACTCGTCTCACCCGGTACTTCGACCGGCAGACATCGCGCGTCTATGGGCACGCGCAGATCATGCGCCACCTGGCCGCGCAACGCGAACGCTTTGAGATCCGTGTATCGAGCACCCGCGTCCTTGAGACTCTCATCGCAAAGGGCCTCTTGGTGGATGTGCTCCTCAAGTCTGAAGCTGATTACCCGCCGATGCGGCGCTACGTGTGGCGGGAGGCCACTACTTTTGAGATAGCCACTTCCCTCCGCAAGGATTCGTACCTTAGTCACTCCACCGCAGTGTTCCTACACGGCCTGACCGATCACGTACCCCAAACCCAGTACGTCAACGCAGAACAGAGCCCCAAAGCGGCGCCAAGCGGGAGAGTCACCCAAGCGTCCCTTGACCGTGCATTTCGAGCGAGCCAGCGCCTCTCGCGGCTGGCTTACATTCACGGGAAGACTCGCATCGTCATCATCAGCGGCAAGAGCACGGATCGATTCGGCGTCGTCCCGGTGACCGTAGCTGATGGCCGTACCGTCGATACAACGGATCTTGAGCGCACACTAGTCGACTTGGTCGTACGCCCCGCCTATGGAGGCGGAGTTCATCAGGTCCTGAGCGTTTTCCGCGCTGCCGTCAGCAGAGCCTCAATCCCCAAGATCGTCAGGACCCTGGATGCGCTCGACTACATCTACCCCTATCACCAGGCGCTCGGCTTCTACCTGGAGCGCGCCGGGGCCTCCGAGGCTGACCTGAAGCCCCTCCGTCAGCGCTCCATGCGCCTCAAGTTCTATCTTGCGCACGGGCTGAAGGACCCGGCGCTCGACCACTCATGGCGCATCTACGTTCCAAAGAGGCTCCAGCTTCCGAACCTCGCCAAGCACGAACTCGAAGTAGAACCCGAAGTCTGACGACTTGTCGGCCGGGATGCTCTCTCGCACCGAAGGCCAATCCTCTTCGTGAAAGTCCCGGTACGCGCCTAGAGAGTTCAGGAGCGCAACGGGCACGTCTTTCGCGGCGAACACGACCTCCACCAGATCGTGCATCGACTCTTCGGATAACTCAACCCCGACCCGCGTGATCACAGCGTGCACGTCATAGAAGTCGCGTGCCCGCGGCGCGGGATGGGCTCGCCGAGGATACTCATCCATTTGCTGGCACAGAGACCTCAACTTCTCCGCGGCGATCAACTCCGGTGCGTACACTCGACAAAGAGAACCATCGCCCAGCGCCACGTTGGCCGTTGGGTCGCAATGCTCGTATTTGCTGATCTCGACCCGAAATCTGCGCTCGGCTTGCGGATGTCCACTTACGCTCAACGCCCCTCTCCGGAGCGCTTCAATGTCCTCACGCAGTTCCCGAGCGTGCTCCTCTTGAATCACCTTGAACTCGGCCGTGTAGCCGCCCCACCTCGCATCATCGCCCTCCTTGGGCACGGAGGGGCGGCGATAGAACTTCTCGTCGAATAGCCGCAGGGCATGCCGGCCAAGTCGAGCCCGGAGTGCGCCGAGGATCCGCTGGCCAAGCAATTCGTGATCCTCCACATCGGCACGCAGGGAGTAGTCCAAGTCGAGGGAGGCCCGGTTGCCGATGTCATGAATCAAGTCGAGCGCATTGCCACCCTTGAGAACGAGTTCGCCGTAGAGATACTCGTCCCCCGCGATTGCGGAGATGAACTCGCGGCGCAGCCACCGCAAGTCGATGCCGATGGACGCGCCCCGCCGCTTGCCCGGATTTGAATGCCGCGCCATGACCCTGGCCACGCGCCTCCATTCGATCGACCTCGATGCGAGATCTTGCCGGCCGCGCCCTCCTCCATCAAGGCCTAGTTTGGCGGAGCGTTCGGAGTGTCGAAGCCGCGGGAGCTCTTGGCACCGTTCGGCTTGCCGACCACAACGGCGGGGTGCATGGCAGGGGATGCGCCCAGGGGGGAGGGGGCCAAGGCCGCAGGAGCCGCCGCGTTTCGCAGGCTCACCGGGGGATGGGGTGGAGGTCTGGCGTCCTCGGAGAGGCCCCAGGGGGCGAGCCCAGGTACGCAGATTCCAAGGAGCCACCCGGAGCACGACGCCTGTCCAAGATGTGTGGCTCCGGCATGAAGGCGGCCATGT
>JAPKHB010000194.1 GCA_026647295.1 Planctomycetota bacterium
GCGAAGCGAGTGCCTTCGGGTCGAGCATGGCGCGGACGGCGTACTTTTGCGAACCATATACCTGCACCTGTGCAACGCCGCTAATCATCGAGACGCGTTGGGCGATCGTGGTTTCCGCGTGTTCGTTGACCATCGACAGCGGCAGAACGTTGGAATAGAGCGCCAGAAAGAGGATCGGCTGGTCCGCGGGGTTTACTTTGCGGTAGCTGGGAGGGCTCGGCAGGTCATTCGGCAGATCACGTGTTGCTTGGCTGATGGCGGCCTGAACGTCCTGCGCCGCCGCGTCAATGTCCCGATCGAGGGCAAATTGCAGGGCAATTTGCGTTCGGCCCAACGTGTTTGTTGACGTCATCGAATCGAGCCCGGCAATCGTTGCGAACTGTTTCTCGAGCGGCGTTGCGACGGATGACGCCATCGTCTCGGGGCTTGCACCCGGAAGGCTGGCGGAGACGGACAGACTCGGAAAGTCGACGTTGGGCAGGTCGCTCACGGGCAACGCGCGGTAGCCCTGGATGCCCAAGAGCAACAGTGCAAAGACCATCAGGGTAGTCATTACCGGACGGCGGATGAACAGGTCGGAAACGCCCATTATGGCTTTTCCTTTTGTCCGGGCTCGCCCGAAAGGATGCGCACCTTTTCACCGGGCGTGGCCCGAAGCAATCCGTCGGTCACCACGATTTCGTCCGGGTGCAGGCCCTCGCGCACGACAGTCAAGCCGTTCCACGTATCGCCCGGCACAACGGGCCGCGCCTCGACGGTCATGTCGGACTTGACGACGTAGACGTAATAGCCGGATTGCCCCATTTGAATAGCCTCGGCGGGCGCCACGATCACATTTTCGGATACAGCAATGCGCACGATGGTTGTGACGAACTGGCCGGGCCAAAGGTGCAAGTCCGTGTTTTCAAACGTTGCTTTCAGGCGAATCGTTCCGGTCATCTCATTGATGGTGTTGTCCACGAACGAGAGGACACCGGCCGCTGGCGATTCTTCACCCTCGGTCACGGCGGCAGTGACTTCGAGCGGTCCCTTCGCCATAAACTCGCGGATTTCCGCCAAGTGTTTTTCAGGTAAGGTAAACGTAACGTAGATCGGCTGCACTTGATTGATGACAACGAGCGGGCTGGTATCGTTGGCGCGCACCAGGTTGCCCTTGTGAATGAGCAGGCTGCCCGTGCGTCCGTCCATCGGCGAACGTATGGTGCAATACTCGAGATAGAGTTTCGCCCCGTCTATATCCGCTTCGGCCGCTTGAATCGCTTTTTCAGCAGCCTTGATCGCGGCCTCGTCGGCGGCAACTGCCGCATCGAGGGCGTCCGCATTGGCCTTGACCTGGTCGAATTCTTCTTGAGAAACCATCCGCTTCTCGAGAAGCGGCTTATTTCGTTCGAGTTCGTTGCGCGCGTTTCGGGCCTGTGCGGCGTCGCGCGCGCGGCTGGCGGTTGCCTGGTCCTTCTGCGCGAGCGACCGCGCGAGATTGGCTTCCGCCTGGCGCAACGCAACCTCGTAGGGCCGGGCGTCGATGGAGAACAGCACTTGATCCTTCTTTACGAAATCGCCTTCAGCGAAATGCACTTCTGTCACTTCGCCCGAGACTTGCGCCTTTACAGAGACAGTCGCATAGGCTTCGACGTTGCCAATCGCGGTCAATTGAACGGGCACCGTCTGGCGCGTTACCGTAGCCACGCGTACGGGCGCTTCCTGTGGCCCGCGCCCTGGGGCGCCTCCCCCAGCGCCTTCCTGCCCGTTGCATGCGGCGAGACCCAATAGGAGCGCCACCGCCGCTACCCGTAACAGCGGCAGGTATGAGGACGTGTGAAATTGCGGCAACGTGTGACTCCTTACTCCGTATCGACCGCGTTTTTCCCAGTCAGGTTGCGGAATCAATCGCTTTCTCCTGCGACCTCATCGACCCGGATGCCGCGGCGTTCGAGCAGGGTGCCTTCCGCGGCATAGAGATCGGTTAACGCCTGAATATAGCGCACTTTCGCCGTCACCTCGTCCACTTGCGCCTGGATGTAGTCCCGTTGGACGATGAGCAGGTCCAGATTCGAGGTCTTCCCAACGGCATACCGGCCTTGCGCAACGCGCAATTGTTCCTCGCGGCTTTGGACGGCTTCGTGTGTGCTCGCGAGGCGCTGCCACTGTTTTTCAACCTCGACTGCCGCGCGGCGTACGTCCGCGGCCACGAGCTGTTCGAGTTCTGCGAGCGAGCGGTCCGCGCGGTCGGAGGTCAGTCGCGCGCGAAGGTGGCGCGCCTTTTCCGCGCGGTTAAGAAGTGGCGTCTGAAATTCGATGCCGATACTGTAGTCGTCATAGTAGTCGTCATCGAGATGCCGGCCGATACCGGAAGAGGAACTGCCCTGACTGCTTCTGCCGTAAGCGCCGACGAGGTCCAATTGCGGCAGCCGTGCATTCTTGGCGCTCACGACGGAAAGGCCGGCGTTTGCCACTTCGAGACGGGCTTGGGCCAGTTCGGGCCGGTATTGCAGCGCCCATTCTTCACTCGCCGCCGCCTCAATCTGAACCTCCGCGACGTCCGGCGGATCGATGGGCGCAAATGTCGTAAGCCACGGATCGGTTGCCTCGGGATTCAATAGACGTACGAGGGCGATATTTCCTGTCCTGATTGCTGCCTGGGCGTCGGTGAGGTCCGCCTTGCGCGAGGCACGCTCCGCGCGCGAGGCCATCACGTCGCCCTCGATGGCTTTGCCGACGCGGAGCAGTTCCTCGTCCTGCCGCAATTGTTCGTCGGCAAGTTGCAGCGCAAATTCGCGTATCTTCAGCACTTCGGCGGCAAGCGCCAGGTCCCAATACGCCAATTCCGTTTGACTGGCGATATCCAGCACGTCCGCGCGAAAGGCCTCGCGGCTTTGACTTGCCTGGTTCCGCGCCCGGCGCAGCGCAACGAGATTGGGCGCCAACCCTGCGCGCTCGAGTAACGCCTGCCGAACACCGAGCGACCAACCGCCCCGGTAATCGCGGTCAAGCGCCTCGGTGTCGGTGTCGCTCCCCTCGCCAGTCAGAAACAGCAAGGTCCCGGTCGGCAACAATTGCTGTACCGCGATGTCGCCCTGCGTCAGGTCGCGGTCCGTGCCCCGATTCCGGGTTTGGTCGAGCGTGTCCAGAGAGGTTTGAATACGAGAGAGGGATTGGCTGATGGATGAGGCAAGCGCTGCGACGCTGGCTGTGCCGGTGGAAATGCCCGCACTCGAGCCGCTGCCCGAATAGGTACTGCCGCCGAACGAGGAAGACGATGATGGCGAGGTAGAACGTCCGTAAGAAAGCGTTGCCGAGAGCATGGGATCGAATGCAGCGCGCGCCTCGGGAATCGAGGTGTCGGCGATCTGAGGACCAAATCGTGAGACCTCGATGGAGCGGTTATGCACCTGCCCCCGATCCGGCGCACGCTCGAGCTCAACCCGGGCCACCCCCTGTTTCGGCGGCTGGTCGAGGCCTACGGCGCCGACCCGCAGGGGGCGCGCTTCGACGATCTGGCCCACGTGCTGCTCGGCCAGGCCTACCTGCGCGAGGGCATCGCGCCGGCCGACCCGGTGGACTTCGCCCGCCGGCTGGAGCGGCTTCTGTAGCCCCGACCGGCGCGGCCGGACCGCGGGTACGCTGGACGGCGGCCGGGCCCCGGGGGGCGCGGAGGTTCATCGCGACGATGGCGTGGAACGTTCGAGCCGGCGGCCGCTGGCGGGGGCTTGGGCTCCTGCTGTTCCTCGCGGCGTGCGGAGGCCCCGACGCCGGGCCCGACCGCGCCGGGGGCTGCCCCGGGGTCGGGGGCGCGTTGCCCGGGCGGCGCCCGACCCCACCGCTGCCCCTGGTCGGGCCGATCCACGCCCAGGAGATCTGGATCACCTACGACAGTCCGGCGCACGCGCACCTGGGGCGGCGCCTGCCCCGTCCGCGCGCGGAGGCCCTCACGCTGGTCCATGAACTGTGCCGGCGGGTGAAGGCGGGCGAGAGCCTGGGCGCGCTCGCCCGCCGCCACTCCGGAGCCCCGGGCGGCGTCGCCCAGGGCTACGCCGGGGTCCTGCCCCGCGACGCCGCGCGGCCGGACGAGCGCGACCTGGCGCTGGCCCGCACGCCGGTGGGCGGGCTCACGCCGATCCTGGACTGGAACGGGGGCTTCTGGTTCGCCGCGCGGGTGACGCCGGAGCGGGGGGCCGAGTTGCGGGCGCTCTTCGAGCGCTACCGCGCGCTGCGCGCCCGCGTGCGGGCGATCGCGATCGGTTACGCCGGCTCCTGGCCGGACCGCTACGAGTTCCGCAACTTCCCCCAGGCGCACGCCGAGGCCAAGGCTCGCGCCCTGATCGCGCGCATCCAGGCCGGCGAACCGTTCGAGCGCGTGGCCAAGGAGCACAGCAACGACGGCCCTTCGGGCGAGCGCGGCGGGCTGCTCCTTGCGAAGGACCCGGCGACGGGCGAGGTGACCGAGTGGCTCCACTGGGGCGACCCGGACTACCCCCAGCCCCTGCTCGAGGCGGCGCTGGAGACGGCCCCGGTCGGGCGCGTGCTCCCCGAGCCCCTCGTGACGCCCCACGGCGTCTTCGTGGTGCTCGTCGAGGCACGCCGCGAGTAAGGGCGCGCGGGTCGATCCGCGGCCCGGGCGGCCACCGGCCTCGCCCGCATCGCCCGGGCGACCCTCCGCGGAAGGGTCAGGCGTAGAGGGCGGCGGCCGCCTGCGCCTCGCGCACGGCCGCTTCGGGGCGCCGGCGCACGATGCCCGGGGGGCCGGCGGCGTCCGAGCGCAGGAAGAGGAACCAAAGCTCCGTGAGGCCCTCGGCGGCGAGTTGCGCCCGCCAGGCGCGGTAGCCGGGTCGGTCCTCGAAGCGTTCGAGCACCGGGTCGATGGGCCCGTCGAGGAGTTCGTGCACCTCCAGGCGGTGGGCGGGGAAGGCGGCGTGGAGGAGTTCCACCACGCGGGGCGCCGCGCCGGGCACGCCCGGGCTCCAGGTGATGAGTTCCAGGCGCGCGCCGGGCGCCAGGGCCGGGGGCACGCGCCGAAGCAACTCGCGCACCATCGCCAGTCCGTCGGGTCCGCCGGCGGAGTGCTGGAACCAGGGGAGCCCCGGCGGCACGGGCTCGAACGGCGGGTTGGAGATCACGAGGTCGTAGCGCTCCTCGGGCCGGATCGCGTCCAGCCAGGCGCCCCGGCGCATGTCGACGGCGACCGGCCCCGGCTCGAGGGCCTCGTTGAAGCGCGCAAAGTCCAACGCCCGCGGGTTCACGTCGACGCCCGTGACCGCCCGCGCGGTGCGCGCGGCGGCCAGCGCGTTCACGCCGCTACCCAGCCCGATCTCCAGCACCCGGTCCGTCGGCCGCACGCCCAGGTGCCGTACGAAGTACACCTGCTCGAACATGAGCGTGAACACCTGGTCGGGCTCGTCCCGCGCGCGCAGGTCCGTGGCCACGAAACGACCCTCGAAGGGCACGACGCGCGCGGCGGGCGTGAGCAACGGGCCCGGCCCGCGCACGGCCAGCCCCGCCTGGACCAGCGCGTCGCAAAGGGCCCGCTCGGCGCGCCGGGTCCGCAGGGGCCGCTCCTCCAGGAAGAGGCGCCGGAACCGGGCCGGCGACCCCGCCCACCAGGCGCCCAGCGCGCGGCGCAGCGCCCCGGCCTCGGCCGCCGAAGCCAGCCGGGGCGGAGGGAGGTTCGCCGGGTCGTGGGCCCGGCGCGCCAGGCCCCGCGCGAGCCGGCCGAACAGACCTGCCCCGCCGGCGGGGCGCCCGGTCACCGGCCCTCGAGGAAGAGCGGGTTTCCGCTGGGATCGCAGAACTCCACGCAGCGCAGGCCCTCGCACACCGCGCGCGGGCCGCGGGTCGCCACGCCCTCCCGGGCGAGCGCGGCCTGCGCCTGGTCCAGGTCCTCGACGCGCCAGCCGCAGGCGAAGTGGCCGGGCCCCACCGCGCCCGGGGCGCGCCCTTCGTGCAGGCACAATGCGCCGGCGGAGCCGCCTTCGAACTCGGCCCACCCGCCCTCGGCCGGGTAGGCCAGCCTAAGGCCCAGCACGCGCTGGTACCAGGCCACGTCGCGTTCGAAGTCGTCCGAGTAGAGGATGGTGCGCGTCAGGGCCGCGAGCCCGAGGGCGGGAGCGGTAGGGGGCATGGCGTCCTCCATCACGGGGCCAACCGACCCAGGCTACCCCGGCGGAAGGAGCACGGCCGCCGCGGCCTGCTGCAGCCAGCCGGCCTCGAGCACCAGGGTCGGGCCCCCCGGCGGCAAGGCCGCCGCGAGCGCGAGGTCGGCGGGGGGGTGCGCGAGGCCGAGGTCGCCCAGGTGCGCGGCGCTGTCGATCCACTCGCCCGGGGCCAGGCCGAGCGGGGCAAGGGCCGGCCGGGCCCACGCCGGGGCGAAGACCCGGGCGACCGCGGGCCCCGCCACCCCGGCTTCGGCCAGCGCCGCCCGCGCCGCCTCCGCCAGGGCCTCGGCGTCCCCGACCCCGGGCGCCCGGGCGGCGCCGGTCGCCACGCCCAGGCCGGCCAGGCGCGCCCACGGACGCCGGCCGAGGTCGGCGGCGGTTCCCGCCCGGCACAGGAGCAGCGCGGCGGCCCCGTCGGCCGGCACGGCGCCCCCCGGCGGCAGGCCGTGGCGCAGGAGCTCGAGGCCGGCGATCGGACTGGTGGGGCGCGCCGCGGCCACGAAGAGCACGAGGTCGGTCCGCGTGCGGGCCAGGGCCCGCGCCGCCACCTCGAGCAGCGGCCCGGTCGCGCCCCCGTAGCCGGCGACGCCGGTGTTCGGCCCGCGCAGCCCGAGCCAGGTGCTCACGAAGGCGAAGGCGTTGTTCTTGAGGCTCTCGAGCAGGAAGAAGGGCTTGACGCGGCGCACGGCGGCGCGGTTGATCGCCTCGTCGCTCGGCGCGGCGTCGCCTTCGCGCTCCGCTCCGAGCACCGCAGGGCGCAGGTCGGGTGCGTCCCAGTCGTAGCTGTCCATCTGGGCGAGGTAGAGGCTGCGGCGCTCCGGCGCCACCGCGCCGAGGTCTTCGGGTCCGCCGACCGCGGCCGCCACGGCGGGATGGTCCGCCACATCGCCCGTCCGCTCCGCGACCGCTCCCTGCGCGTCCTGCCCGGCCTGCGGCCGATGCACCAGGCCCTCGGCCTGCTCGACCGCGGCGCGGTCCTCCTGCTTCGCCTTGGCGAGCGCGCGCTCGATGATGCTCACTGCGGGCCTCCGTCGGTGTTCTCGCGCGCCGGCGCGTACAACCAGCACGCCGCGCGCGTGGCGCCGGCCGGCAGCAACTCCGGGCGCTCGACGCGGCAGCGCGCGCTGGCCTCGGTGCAGCGCGGATGGAAGGCGCAGCCGGACGGGATCGCATCCAG
>JAPKHB010000195.1 GCA_026647295.1 Planctomycetota bacterium
CATCGAGGACCGCACCTACACCTATACCGTCGCGGAAGGCGACGACCTCGCGTCCGTCCGCGACGCCCTCATCGAACTCATCAACCAGGATCCCAAGGTGCGCGCCTTCTCCGCCGGGGTACACCACCGCATCCGGCTCCAGGCCCGCATCGCGGGGCCCGCGGGCCTCCTGCTGGGCGCAGCGCCGGCCGCGGCCGACGTGATCCACCTGCGCACCGGGGACTCGGTCAAGGGCCGGCCCCTGCGCGAGCAGAGCAACGAGGAGGTGCTCGTGGTCGAGGACTTCCTCACCGGCGCGTTGCGCACGCTCGCCTGGGAGGTGGTCGACCCCGCGGACCGGCAGCGGATCTGGGTCGAGTGGGACTGGGCGAACAAGGCCCACCGCGTGGTCAGCGGCCGCCGGCTGGTGCAGCGCCTGCTGGACGGGAGCACCGAGGACCTGCTGGGCGTCGTCGAGAAGGAGGAGGACGGCATCGTGTTCCTGCGCGCGGGCGGGCAACTCCTGCAGGTGCGCCGGGACACCATCCTGGAGGAGACCGCCGAGGACGTGAGCCCGCGCGAGGTGTGGAGCCCCGAGCAGCTCTACGACCGTTTCCGCGCGCAACTCGAGTCCGAACGCGCCGAGGCCGGCGGCGACCCCTCGACCCTGGACTCGCGCGAGCACTGGCGCCTCGCGGAGTACGCCGAGTGGGCCGAGCACTGGGAGAAGGCGCGCGAGCATTACGCCGCCTGCGCCGCCGACCCGGAGTACCTCAACGCCGCGGTCGCCCAGAGCAAGCTCGAGCGTGTCGAGGCCATCCTGCGCGCGCAGACGGCCCTGCGCGAGATGAAGGACATCAAGCGCGCGATCAGCCTGCGGTCCTTCCGCTCGGCGCGCGCGGACATCGCCTCCTTCACGCAGCGCCACGAGAACCTGCCGGACGTGGTCCTGGAGCAACTCGCGCGGCTCGAAAAGCTCTTCACCGAGCGGCGCAACGAGTACTTCCAGCTCGAGGCCAAGATCCAGTTCCCCAAGATCGTGGAGCGCGCGATCAAGAAGAAGCTGGGCGAGAAGGACGTCACGCTCTCCGACGTGACCGGCTGGACCCGGCGCGACCTGCCCGAGCAGGCCTTCAAGGAACTCGAGGAGCGCTTCGCACGCAAGGACGACGTGACCCCCGACGAGGTGCGCCAGTTCTGGGAGAACCGGCGCAAGGGGAGCTGGCGGACGGCCGGCTACGGCGCCGGCACCTTCATCGTGGAGAAGCCCCAGATCCAGGCGCCCAAGCGCACCGGCGGCGGCGGCGGCTCGGGCGGCCAGCCGGGCCCGGCCTTCACGCCGCCCAAGCCCCCGACCCGGGACCAGTGGTGGGCCCACGCGGCGCCCCGCGACCGCGAGTCCTGGGTACTGGCCTTCTTCGTCGAGAACTCCGGCCTCTTCGAGGTGGGCGAGCCCAAGTGGGTCAACTGCCCGACCTGCGGGGGCGTCGGGCTGCTGAGCACGCTCACGGGGGGGGGCGAGGTCGCCTATCTCTGCACCCGCTGCGGGGGCGCCCGGCGCGACAAGACCGTGCGCTTCCGCTAGGCCGGACGGGGCGGCCCGCCTGCGGGCGCAGCCGGCGGGGCGCGACCGGGCGCGGGGCGGGCCAGCGGCCCGCTCCGGGTGTACCATGCCGGCGTGCGCCCGCGCCCCCTCCTCCTCGTCGGCGGCCTGCTGCTCGGGGCCCTTTGCGTGGCGCCGCGGGCGGCGGGCAGCCAGCCGGCCTGCGTGGCCGTGCGCCAGGCGCTGCCGGGCGGGCCGACGGTGCCGGACGACTGGCCGCTGCCCACCACGGTCCGCGAGGCCCAGCAGCGGATCACCGATCTCTCGCGCGCGCTGGACCGCATGGCGGTCGAGGCCAACCGCGACCCGCGCGAGCGGCTCATCACGCAATACGGCGCCTACACGCCGCAGGAGCTCGAGCGCACGCGCGGGCGGATCCGCGCCGAGCAGATCGTGGAGTGGATGGTCGACCCCGCGCTCAACCTCAAGACGGTCCGCGAGCCCGCGCAACGGGCCCTGGTGGACGCGGTGCTCAAGGGCGCGGACCCCGACCTGACCACCGACAAGAAGTCCGGGGGCATGACCGTGCGGGCGCGCTTCTTCCTGCGCATGGTGGTTCCGCACCTGCGCCACGACGACGCCATCGCGCGCAAGCTCACCAGCGACCTGCTCAAGGAGGTGTTCCGCCCCGGCGGCGTGGCCGACATCCACGCCTACAAGGTCGACGACAAGGACACCTGGACCAAGGCGAAGAACGCGTGGGAGAAGTTGCTGAAGGACCGGTGACGGCGCCCGCGGACGGGGGCCCGGGCGCCCCGCGCGGGCGGCCGTGGCTGGCCACCGGGCTCCTGCTCCTAGCCGGCTGCCGCGGCGCGCCCGCGCCGGCGCCCCGCCCCTTCGGAAGCGGCGGCGAGGAGGCGGTCGACGCGCCGGTGGCCGCGGTGGGCGAGCGCCGCTTCACCAAGGCCCACCTGGGCGACTACTGGTTCCATCGCTACCCCGAGGAGTACGCCCGCACGCTCGACGAGATGGTCGAGGAGTGGCTGGTGTGGAGCGAGGCGCGCCAGGGCGGCGTCACGGTCCCCGAAGCCCGCCTCGCCGCCGCCGTGGAGCGCGAGGTCGAGGCGCGCCGCGCCCAGGTCCGCGACCTGCTCGGCCCCGACGCCGACCTTGAGGCGGAGGTGCGCCGGGCCTACGGGCTGGGGCTCGCGGCGTGGCGCGAACAGGTGTTGCGCCCGCGCCTGGCCACGGTGCTGCTCAAGGAACGGGTCGTGCGCCTGGACTCGCGGCGCCGCGCCCGCGTCCGCGCCCGCGTCATCGTGCTGGCCGACCCGGCCCGCGCGCGCTGGGTGCGGGAGCAACTCGAACGTGGCGCTGACTCCGCGCTCCTGGCGCGCCAGGAATCGCGGGATCCCTCCGGGCGCCGGGGCGGGGACCTGCCCTGGATCGCGCGGGGGGACCTCGTTCATCCGGACGTCGAGGAGGCCCTGTTCGCGGCCCCCGCCGGGGCGCTGGTCGGGCCGCTTGCGGTCGAGGTCGACCGCGTGCCGCAGTGGCACCTGTACCGCGTGCTCGAACACGCGCCCGCCTGGGCCGGGGGCGGCGCCGACCTCACGGCGCGCCTGGAGGCGGACCTCGTCGCCGCTCCGGTCGGCCCGGGCGAGGTGCTGCGCTGGCGCCTGCGCCGGCGGGCCGAGCGCGGCATCCGCTACTTCCGCCCCGACGGAACGCCCTGGACTCCGGGCACGCCGCCATTGGGCGCCGGGCCCGAAGACCCCGGGCGCTGACGCACGGTCGGGGGCGGGGGCCCCCCGGCCCGCGCGCGCCGTGCGGCCCTTTTCGCGCCCGGCCCGGCCCCTTCGGGGTACCTTCCGACGCCATGGCCCTGCCCCGCGAGTCGAGCCCCGAGAGCGCAGCAGAGGGTGCGGGCGTCGCGGACCCCGATCCCTGCGACCCTGCGGCGCCCCCGGTGCCCGGGGCGCAGGTCCCGGAAGCGGGCCCGCCCCAGGCGGCCGACGCGGCCCCGGCCGACGCAGAGGCGGGCCCCGAGCCCGGGGCCGATCCGGACCCGGAACCCCCGCCCCCGGAGCCTCCGCCGCCCGAGGTGCTGGAGGCGGCGGTCGAGGCGCTGGTGTGCGCGGCCGGAGACGTGCTGCGGCCGGAGCGCATCCGGGACCTGCTCGGCCTGGCCAGCGTGCGCCCCGTGCGCGAGGCGCTCGCCGCCATCCAGGCCCGCTGGCGGGCCGCCGACCTCGCGATCGAGATCGAGGAGGTGGCCGGGGGCGTGCGCGTCGTGACCCGGCCGGACCTGGGGGCGTACGTCGCGCGCCTGGGCCGCAAGCCGGTCGCCGACCGCTTGAGCCGCAGCCTGCTCGAGACGCTCTCGATCGTGGCGTACAAGCAGCCCGTCGGACGCGCGGAGATCGAACGCATCCGCGGCGTGCAGTGCGGCGAGGCGTTGCGGGCGCTGCTCGACCGGCGCCTGCTCAAGGTGGTCGGACGCAGCGACCAGCCCGGCCGGCCCCTGCTCTACGGCACCACGCAGCGCTTCCTCGTGGCCTTCGGCCTGCGCGAGCTCTCCGAACTGCCGGCGCCGGGGGACCTGCGGGCGTAGGCCCCAGCGGCGGGCCCCGGGCCCGGGGTGCGGGGGCGTCGCCCGGCGCCCCCGGCCGGCCCAGGGCCGCCGCGCCGCGGCGGCGTGCGCGCACCCACCCCGGACCGTGCGGGGCTGTGGGTCGGCCCCGGCGAGGGGTATCCTTTCGGGCTTCCGCCCCGATTTCCCCGGCCCCGGGAGCCCGCGATGGCCAGACTCCGCAAGAGCCTCAAGCGCTTCGAGCGCCACATCCTGCTCGGGCTCGTGATCCTCCTCCTGGCGACCTTCTCGGTCACCGGCGCGCTCAAGTGCGGGGGCGGCGCCCCGGGCCCCACCTACCAACTGGGCGGCTCGTTCCAGGTGGCGCCCGGCGAGCGCATCGAGATCAGCGACGAGGAATACGACGAGCGCTACGAGGAGTACAAGCGCCTGATGCGCGGGCTACGCCTGCCCACGCTGGAGTTCTGGCGCTTCTTCGGGGGCGCCCGCAGCCCCGACCCCTGGAAGGGCGCCTGGCTGCACATCATCGGCGTCGAAGTTGCCCGCCGCGCCGGCTACGAGGTGGGGCCCCACCAGGCGAGCCAGGCCGCGCGCCTGATGGCGGAGATCAAGTTGCGCGCCGACTCGCGGCTCCCCTTCACCGAGTCGAACTACCAGCAGTTCCTGCGCCAGCAGTTCGGCGGCAGCGTGACCGAGTGGGAGCGGCTGGTCGCCCAGACGGTGCTCAAGGACATGGCGCTCGCCCCGGTGATCGAGGCGGCGCGCTACTCCTTGAGCTACCCCGAGGCCTACGAGGCCTGGAAGTCCGAGCGCGAGCGCGTGAACCTGGCCACCGTGGCCCTGCCGGGCGAGGGCTTCGCCGAGCGCGTCCGCGCCGAGGAGACGACCCGCGAGACCCTCTCGCGCCAGGAGGCCGTCCTGGACAGGTTGCGCACGGCGCTCGACCAACTGCGCGGGGCCGTGGCGGCGGTGGAGGACTACCGCGCGCGCCACGAGGGCCGGTGGCCCTCCGCGTTTGGCGACCTGGGGTCGGCGGCGGTGCCCTACCGGGTGCCCGTGGACCCCTGGGGCGAGGAACTCCGCTACGAGCGCGGGGAGGAGGCCGGGGACGTTCGCGGCGCGGGCCCCGACGGTTCGTTCGGGACGGCAGACGACGTGACGCGCGAACTGCTGGCGACCTACGACGCCCACGTCACGCTCTCCCGCCTCGGCGGGGAGTTGCGCCGCTACCGCATCGGCACCGGCGCCTGGCCGACCGAACTCGCGCGGCTGCGCGAGCCGCTCGGCCCGGGCAAGCCGGCCCTCCTGCTCCAGCCCCTGCTCGACCCCTGGGGGCGGGAGCCGGCCTACACGCCGGGCCCAACGCCACAGGACGCGCCCACCCTCACCGTGCTCGGCCCGGACGGGGAGGCGGGCACCGCCGACGACCTCGTGCTGGTGCCGGACCTCAAGGGGGAGCCGGACGCCACGCCGGTGCCCCTCCAGGGGCCGCTCGGCGCCTTCCTGCTCCCGGACCTCGTGGACGCGTGGGGCCGGCCGATCGGCGCCCGGCTCGCGCGCGCCAACCCGCCCGCCTTCGGCGTCGTGAGCGCCGGCCTGGACGGCGAGCCCGGCACCGACGACGACCTCAAGGAGGGCAACGAGCGGGAGCTGCACGCGTTCTACTCGGGCGTGGCCCGCGACTACACCCGCGAGCCGCGGCACGACTTCGAGGTGCTCTTCGTGCACACCCCGCTCGTGCCCGACGACGTCCTGGCCCGGCTCTGGGAGGCCTATCCGGAGCAGCGCCCGACCGACGAGGCGCAGGCGTTCCAGTGGTGGCTCAACTATCGCGGCAAGGACGTCTTCTACCAGGCCGACGACCCGGCGGACCCGGAGGCGGGGCACGGCGCCGCGCTGATGAAGAAGGTCGCGCCCGGCGCGGCCGTGACCCTGGTGCCGGCGCGCGAGATCTTCACCGGCGTCAAGCCCATGGACGAGCCTGCGGGCGTCGGGCCGGGCGCGGGCGGGCCGGCGCCGGGGGCGGGGGACGGCGAGGACGGGCCCGCCCCGGTCCCCGGCGGCGACGGAGACGACGCGGCGCCGAACGAGGACGACGCGGGGCCGGACGGGGGCGGGGACGAGGAGGACTCCGACGCCGCGCTGCTCCGCGAGTTCCGGGAGCGGGGCTGGCGCGAGGTGGTGCTGCGCGAGATCTTCCTGGAGCGGCTGCTCGACCACTGGCTCAAGAAGGCGATGGCCGCCGAGGAGGCCCGGGGCCGGACCGCCAAGGAGCGCGAGGCCTACGAGCAGGCGCTCGCCCGCTGGCAGGAGGAGCACGGCGACAAGCCCGAAGCGGACCGTCCCCCGCGGCCCGCCGAGCCCGCCCCGCCCGAGGAGGTCACGTTCCAGACGCTGCTCGCGGGCGAGATCAAGCCCTTCCTGCTCGCCACCAACCGCGACACCTCCTACGTGGCGGAGACCTTCCAGTACTGGCGCCCGGAGCAGCCCGCGACCCGGGCGGAGTGGGAGGCGAACCCGGACATCGGACAACCGATGCTCGGCCAGTCGCTCAACAGCCTGGACGCCGACGGCAAGTACTACCGCATCCCCGTCCAACTCAACAACCGCCTCACCAAGGTGCTGCTGCGCCGGCGGGGATTCATCCCGTCCTACCAGCCCACGCTGGAGGAGATCCGCGAGGAGTTGCGCCCCGCCTGGTGGCGCAAGCGCCAGCTCGACCACGCCGAGAAGGCCCTCGATCGGCTGCGGCGAAGCGTCCAGGAGGCCGAGGCCAAGGCGGGCGACGCCGCCACCGAAGAGGGGCGCGAGGCCCGGGCCGCGGCGGGGCGGGCGGCCCTCGAGGAGTGGGCGCGCGACCTGGGGCTGCCCCACTACCTGGAGGAGACCGGCTGGTTCATCGGCAGCCGGCCGCCGGCGGCGGTCCCGGTGCCGGCCGGGGCCGGGGCGGAGGAGGCGGGCCGGATCCGGCGCCGCAACTACGTCTGGCGCACGGGCTACGCCACCGTGGCGCCGACCCCGTCGGCACAGGACCACGTCACCGCCGAGCCCGGCACCTTCGGGCGCACGGTGCTCACGGACCGCTCCACGGGGACCGACGCCACCGGGGCCGCCTACCTGGTCCGGGTGAAGGACCGGCGCTTTGCCACGCCGGCCG
>JAPKHB010000196.1 GCA_026647295.1 Planctomycetota bacterium
GAGCAGGGCCCTGAACTGGCGCCGCATCACGGGATTCTCGGCCTGCCGGGCGAGCAGCGCTTCGAGCATCGGCCCGGCGGCCTCCACGAGGGAGCCGAGCGGCCCGAGCGCCGCCAGCGGGTCCTGCGCCTCGGCCGCCGCGCCTTCAGCCGGGGCGCCGTCGGCGGCCGCGGAGGGTCCGGCGGCCGCCAGCGCGGCCTTCAACTCCTCCAGCGTGAGGTCGGCCGGGCGGAAGTGGGCCCGGTCGTAGCGCATCTCGTCCAGTTGGAACGCCAGGCCCAGGGCCCGCGCGAGCGCCTGCTGGAGGCGGCGCAGGGGGTTCGGGGGCTCTGCGCCCCCGGCGCCCCGCGCCGCCGTCGGCGAGGTCCCGGCCGGGGCGATGCCTTCGTAGAACACGAGGTCCGCCGCGTCGAGCCAGCGCTGCACGGCGTGGAAGTAGGCCGGATCGGCCACGTGCACGGCGGCGACCAGGTCCACGCGCGGACGCGTGGGGTGGACGAGGTGGGTGAGCGCGACGGACAGCCCTTCCCCGTCCGCGTCCGGTGCGCGCAGGTGCTGCCCCGGAGCCGGTGGGGCCGCGTCGCGCGCGACCTGCCGGACCCAGCGCGGGTCAAGGTGCAGTTCCGCCCCGCCGTCAAGGACCAGGCGCACCTGCGGGCCCGGGTCGTCCAGCACCACGCCGCCCAGGGCGGCGCCGCCCTTGAGTTCGACCCGGTCGGCGCGCGCCGCCGGGGCGAGCCAGGGGACCAGGAGGAGCGGGAGGAGGCGCAGGCTGTGGCTGGGCATCCGCCCATTGTGCCCGCGGGCCGCGGGGGTGGGTGGGGAAGGCCCCGGCGCGACGGGGCGGGGCCCGGCCTCCCCGGGCCTCGACCCGTTGAGGGGCGGGGCCGGCGCAGGGTACCCTTGCGGGCGCCATGGCCCGCCCTCCCCGCCCTGCGCCCTCCGTCCCGGCGCCATGCCCCCCGGCCTACGGCCTGCGCCCGGGCGCCAGCGCGGCGGTGGGCGAGTTGGCCCGGGCGATCGAGCGCATCCTGGACGCGGGCCCCGAGGCCGAGGTCCCCGCCCGCGTGCGCGAGGCGCTGCGGCCCGTCGTCCGGCAGCCGGGGCTCATCGCCCCGGTCCATCAGGCGCCCGACCCGGAGCGCTACCGGCGGCACGTCCTCTTCGCCGATCCCCGGGGGCGGTTCACGCTGCTCGCGCTGGTCTGGCTGCCCGGCCAGGGCACCGCCGTGCACGGCCACAGCGCCTGGGGGGCCGTGGGCGTGGTCGAGGGGACGCCCAACGTGGCCGTGTACCGCTGCATGGAGGAGGAGGGGCGGCGGGTGGCCACGCTGGTACGCGACGTGCGCTGCGCCCCCGGGGAAGTCTCCTGCGTCTCGCCCGGCTACGGGGACGTCCACCGGATCTACAACGCGGGTCCCGGGCGCGTGCTCACGCTCCACGCCTACGGCCGCGACCTTGTGCAGGAGCCCGAGAGCATCAACCTGGTGGTCGCGGGCTGACGCCCCGCGTCCCGCCGACGGCTCCCCGGCCCGACCACGGAGGCCCGATGACCCAGACCGCCCCGCGTACGCCGCCCTTGCGCGAGATCCCCTACATGGGCGTGATCCACGTCGTGGCCGAGGCGATGAAGCGGGGCTTCGTGAACGGGCACCCGGAGTGGTGCAACCTGGGCCAGGGCCAGCCGGAGGTCGGGGAACTCGCGGGCGCCCCGCCGCGGCCCGCGCGCATCGACCTCGCCCCCGGCGACCACGCCTACGGCCCGGTGAACGGCATCGACGCGCTGCGCGAGGGCGTGGCCGAGCACTACAACCGCCTCTACCGCCGCGGCGCGGCGTCGCGCTACACCGCCGCCAACGTGGCCATCGCGGCCGGCGGCCGGCTGATGCTCTCGCGCGTCTTCGCCGCCCTGGGGACGGGGCGCGTGGGCTACCAGACGCCCGACTACACGGCCTACGAGGACCTCTTCGACTACCACGCCGCACGCGTCACGCCGGTGCACCTCGTCACGCACGCCGCGGACGGCTTCGTGCTCGACCCCGGCGCGCTGGAGGCCGCCGCGCACGCCCACGGGCTCTCGGCCTTCCTGTTCTCCAATCCCTGCAACCCGACGGGCCAGGCCGTCGAGGGCCCCGCGCTCGAACGCGCCGTCGAGGTCGCCCGCACCACGGGCATGGCCCTCCTGTTGGACGAGTTCTACTCGCACTTCGTGTACGAGCCGGGCGGCGAGCCTGCGGCGGAGCCGATCTCCGCCGCGCGCTACGTCCAGGACGTGGACGAGGACCCGGTCCTCCTGGTGGACGGCCTGACCAAGAGCTTTCGCTACCCCGGGTGGCGGCTGGGCTGGGCCGTGGGCCCGCGGGCCTGGATCGACACGCTCGGCCGTGCGGCGAGCGCCATCGACGGAGGCCCGAGCGTTCCCATCCAGCGCGCGGCCCTCGCGGTCCTGGAGCCCGCGCGCGCCGACCAGGAGACGCGGGCGCTGCGCGCGGCCTTCGCCGTCAAGCGCGACCTGATGCACGCGCGCCTGGTGGGCATGGGCATCCGGCCCGCCCGCCCGAGCCGCGCCACGTTCTACTGCTGGGCCTCGCTCGAGGGCCTCTCCCCCGGGTTGCGGGACGCCGACGCCTTCTTCGAGAAGGCCCTGGACCGCAAGGTGATGACCGTCCCCGGCCGCTTCTTCGACGTGAATCCGGGCCGGTCGCGCCGCGGCCCCTCGCCGCTGGCGCGGTGGATGCGGTTCAGTTTCGGTCCGCCGATCGACAACGTGCGGCTCGGCCTGGACCGGCTCGAGGCCCTGGTGCGCGAAGAGGGCGCGCGCTAGCGCGGCGATGGGGGGGCTCGAAGGCTACTGCCGCGGGCTGGTGGAACGCGCCCGGGAGAGGGGCTGGGACGCGCGCGCGCAGCGCGCGATCCCGTACGGCCGGCAGGTGGAACTGTGGCGCGGGGGCGAGTACGCGCTGCTCAACTGCTACGAGGGCCGCAAGGGGCTTTCGGCCGTGGCGGGCGGGCCGGCGGCCGCGGCGCTCAGCGGCGACCTGGGGCTCGCCGGGGCCCGGACCGGGACCGCGGCGGGGGCCACGCGCCCGCCGGCGGCCGGGGGGGATCCCTTCGGCGCCGGGCTTCCGCGGATTGGCTGCGACGAGTCCGGCAAGGGGGACTACTTCGGCCCGCTGGTGGTCGCGGCGTTTCGGCTCACGGCCGACACGCTCCCGATGGTGGAGGCGCTCGGGGTACGCGACTCGAAGACCGTCTCGGACGCCGAGGCCCTGCGGCTGGCCGGGCAGCTCAACCGCACGGGCGCCGCCTTCGTGAAGGTCCTGGACCCCTACGACTACAACCGGGGCTACGCCCGCACGCCGAACGTGAACCTGCTGCTCGGCCGGCTCTACGGGGCCGTCCTGCGTTACGTGATCGCGGACAGCCAGGGGCCGATCACCGTCGTGATCGACCGCTTCACGACGCGCCTGGGCCCGCTGCGCGAGGCGCTCGCGCTGCCCCCGGGCTCGCGGCTGATCACCGAGCCGCGCGGGGAGCGCGACCCGGCCGTGGCGGCGGCGAGCCTGCTCGCCCGGGCCTCCTTCCTGGACGGCCTGCGCCGCCTCGAGCACGACTACGGCCATCGGTTCCCGCCCGGCGCGGGGGCGCCGGTCCTTCAGGCGGGCCGGGACTTCCTCCACACCTTCGGGCTGGAGAACCTGCCCTACGTCGCCAAGGTCCACTTCGCCACGACCCGCGACCTGACCGGCGCCTGAGCGCGGCCCGCGCCCCGGCGCGGCGTGGGGGCAGAGGGAGTCGAACCCCCGACCTACGGCTTAAAAGGCCGCTGCTCTACCGGCTGAGCTATGCCCCCGGGGACGGGCCAGTCTACGCGCGGCCTTCCGGTCCGCCGCCGCGCGCGTCCGGTAGGCTGCGGGCGTGGCAAGCCCGCGTCCCGTGCCCCGCCGCCCCTGGCTCCTGTGCCTCGCCGCGCTCCTTGGCGCCGGGGCGCCGGCGCTGGCGCGGCCAGGCGGTCCGGAACTCGCCTACGAGGTCCGCGTGGATCCCGCGCTTTCGCGCCTCGAGGTCCGGGTCTGCTGCGCCGGCTGGCGCCCGCGCCGGCTGCTGCTGGAGGACGAGGGCGCGCTGGCGCTCCTCGAGCCGCTGGCCGCCGCGACCGGCGAGGCGTCGCTCCGCCCGCACGCCGAGGGGGGCCTGGAGCCCGTGGGCCTTGGGCCCGGCCGGGCGTGCGTCGCCTACGCGTTGGACCTGGAGAGGCTGTCCGGGGGGCGGCGCACCCGCGAGGCGCAGCGCGTGGGGCAGGACCTCCTCGTGCGTCCCGGCCTGGTGCTGCTGCGCCCGGCGCTGTGGCCGGCCAACCTCGAGGCCACGGTGCGCTTCGACCTGCCCCCGGGCCTGGAGGCCGCGGTCCCGTGGCCGTGCCTGGATCGGGCCCGCCGGCTCTATCGGCTCGACGCCTTTGCGCTGCGGCTCGACGCGCGCA
The DNA here is from genome assembly GCA_026647295.1 of Planctomycetota bacterium. Lineage (GTDB taxonomy): Bacteria > Planctomycetota > PLA2 > PLA2 > JAEUHO01 > JAPKHB01. Next base: position 4,484 of record JAPKHB010000196.1, read on the forward strand.
TCGCCCTGGGCCGCTTCGCGCTCTGGACCTCGATGCACCACGGACGTCCGGTGCGCCTTGCGCTGCTCGACCAGCCGTGCGCCTTCACCCGGGCGGGCCTCGAACGCTGGGTCTTGGCCGCCACCGGGGCCGTCGCCACGCTCTACGGCGGGCTGCCTCCGCCCGAGGTACTGGTGCTCGTGCGGCCGGCCCCCGCGCGGGCCCCGCCCGTGCTCTTCGGCCAGGCCTCCCGCGCGGGCGGCGAGATGGTCCAGGCGCTCCTGGCCGCCGCGGCCCCGGACGAGGCGCTGCCGGGCGAGTGGGTGCTCGTGCACGAACTCCTGCACCTGTGCACGCCCTGGACCGTCGCCGAGGACGCCTGGTTCCAGGAGGGGTTCGTCACCTACTACCAGGAGGTGTTGCGGGCGCGGGCGGGCCTGATCTCCGCTGGGGCGGCCTGGGCCAACCTGCTCGACGGGTTCCGCCGCGGCGCCGGAGCCGGCACCGGGCGCGTGTTGGGCGAGGAGAGCCGGCTCATGGCGCGCACGCACGCCTACTGGCGCGTGTACTGGTCGGGGGCGGCGCTCGCCCTGGCGATCGACGCGCAATGGCGCAAGCAGAGTGGCGGTCGGGTCGGGCTCGACGACGCGATGCGGCTGTGGAACCGCCGGCATGGGCGGCTGACCCGTCCGCATCGGGCGCTCGACCTGCTCGCTGAGGCGGAGCGGGAACTCGGCGTGACGGGCGGGACACAGGCCGCCGCCGCGGCCCTCGCGGCGGACGCCTTTCCGGATCCCGGTCCGGTGCTTGCGTGGCTGGGCGTCGTCCCCTCCGGGCCACACCGGGCGAGCCTGGTACCGGCGCCCGGAGCGGCGGTGCGCGACGCGATCATGCGGGCGCCCGGGGGATCCGGGAATCGTTACGAACAAGACGCGAACCGATAGCCGGGGATCCCGCCCGGAACGACCCTGGGCTGGAGCGGCTGCGCCCCCGAGCCGACCAAACCAAGTTGGCGCCGCCAGCCGGTTCCGGGTACAGGGTAGGCCTCGCCGGCTGATCCGAAGGCCAGGAACCGGAGCCGGCGTCCGAGGGCAAGACGGACACTGCGGGGCACGGGCGCCTTGGCGCCGGCCTCGCCATCCAGGCGCTGCGCGGGCCATCGGCGGCCCGCCCGTGGGAGGGCCAGGAATGCGGGCGATCACAAGGGCCGTGAAGGCTGGTTCCGTTTCCGGCCTCGCCGTGCTGGCGCTCGGCCTGGCCCTCGCGGCCTGTGCGGCGCCCCGCTCCGCGTTGCTGGGGCCCGCGCCGGCCGGATCGGGCACCGACACCGATGCCTACGGGCCCGGCCCGGTCGTGCCCTCGCGCACCGTACGCGTCGTCGCCCGTACGGATGCCCTGCCGCCCGCGATGGTCGTGGCCGACGCCGCGCCCCTGGGCGTGCGGAGCGCCCCGGCCGCGGCCCCGGCGCCGCGCTGGGCGCCGGCGGCGCCCCCCCCGACCCTGTCCTCGGCCGGCTACCAGGTCCCGCCGCCTCCGCCTCCGCCGCGCATCGCGGCCGACGGCTCGATCGTGCCCACCGCCACCTCGGTCTGGCGGGCGCCCCTCACGGCCGCCGCGCCCCGCCCGCTGGCCGCACCGTCTCCGGTGCTTCGGCGAGGCCCTGGGCCGGTGCCGGTGCAGGCGCCTCGGATCCAGGCCCCGCCGCGCGCCCCCCAGATCCCGGTGGCGCGGCCGTCCGGCCTGCGCGTGGGGGCCGGCCCGGCCGCGCTGGCGCCGCGTCGTCCGGCCGACGACTGCGGCACCTGACGCCGCTAGCGGCCGCCCGGCGGTACGCCGGGCCTTTTTGCAGCGCCTCCTGGGCTCGTGCCCCCGTTCCTTCGCCGGGCTGGCCCATGGAACCCGATCCCCTTCGCCCGCCCCGCGCCGCCGGCCCGATCCCGAGTTCGGCCTTCCGTCGCGCCGGGGTATGCTCCCCTCCTTCCCACACGCGTCGGGGCGTGGCGCAGATTTGGTAGCGCGCCTGAATGGGGTTCAGGAGGTCGCTGGTTCGAATCCAGTCGCCCCGACCAATTGGAAGCCATCCGCAGGGGAAGCGGCGTGGTCGCAGCGCGCCCCACAGCGACCGGGTTGGGGGGGTATCATTCCACGCGATGCCGCCTTCCGGGGACCACTCCATCGAAGCCGCGGGTGCAGCGGCCCGCGCCTGTGTCCCGGGAGGGCGTCGGAGGATGTTCATCGGGGCCGGTCCGTCGGTCGGCGGGCTGGCCGTGGCCTGCCTCCTGGCCATCGCCCCTGTTTCAGTGGCGTGTCGGTGCGGTCCCCGCGCCGGGCCTGCCCCAGGCAGGCTCGATGTGCCCCCCGCCGCGGCAGCGGGGATCTCGCCCGCGCGCCAGGTGCCGGCGTCGGCGGAGTTGGAGGTCCGCCTCCATCGAGCGAGCCCGGGAGAGGCGCCCGTCGCCGCGACCAGCGTGGCGCTTGAGTTCTGGAACTTCTACGTGCATGCGGGCATGGGAGTGGTGTCGGTATACGCGCGGGGCATCGCCGTCACCGACAACCGGGGCTCGTTCTCGGTGAGGGTGCCGATGCCCCGCCACGGGGCGCTGTCGGCGGTGACCATACAGGTCATGCGGCGCGAGCCCAGCGCGCCACCCCCCTTCCCCTCCGTGACGTCCGATCTGAAAGGCGCGTTCGACGGGCCGCCTCCCCCGACGGACGCACGCGGCCCAGCGGCAGCCGAGGCGCCCCAGGGCAACGCCGCGTTCCGGCTCCACGTGGGCGGCGGCCGGCCCCCCGGGGTCAGTCCTG
>JAPKHB010000197.1 GCA_026647295.1 Planctomycetota bacterium
GACGGCGGGCATGGCCCGGAGCCTACCCAGCCGGGCTCGGGGCGCGTAGCCCGGCTCCGGCGGCCGAGGCCCGGCGTCCGAGCACCAGGAGGTGGAGCAGCGCCAGGGCGAGCACCAGCAGGCTCAAGCCCAGCGCGAGGCGGCCCGCCGGTCCGACGGCGGCGAGCGTGGGCGGCATGTCGCGGATCGTGAAGCGCAGGGCCAGGAAGAGCAGCGCCGCCAGCGCCACCTGCAGGGCCGCGCACGCCCGGCGCAGGCCCTGCACGCCGCGGGCGAGCCGCGCGCCCGCCGCGCCCAACCCGACCAGCAGGAACGGGACCAGCAGCAGCGTGCGCGCCAGGGTCGTGTGCGAGTCGCGTCCCTGGGGCAGCAGCGCCTGCGCGGGGGTCATGAGCGCGAGCAGGCACAGCGCGAGGCGCACGCCGCGCAGGCCGGCGGGCGGCGCCGGCCGCTCCGACGGCGCCGCGCAGCGCCAGGCCTCGAGCAGCGACAGGGCCGCGAGCGCCCAGAGGAGGATCAGCCCCACGCCCTGGGCCGCGTCGCGCTGCACGGGCAGGGCGAGGAGCGCCAGGCCCGCGTAGCCGGCGATGAAGGCGTCGCTGGCGGCCAGCACCGCCCGCAGCCCGCGCTCGCGCCGGGACAGCGTGCTGCCCACGGGCAGCACGATGCCCAGGAGCAGCACGGGCACGAGCAGCGGGGCGGCGCGCCGGAAGGGGGTGGCCGCGTCCGGGTCGCCCCCGACGCCCTCGATCGGCCCGCTGGGCAGGGCGCAGGCCACCCACAAGAGCGTCCCGGCCGCCGCGAGCGCGTAGGCCACGAGGGCCTCGATGCGCGAAGGGAAGCCCGAGCGGTCCACGCGGCTATGCTACGGTGCCCCCGGCCGGCGGAGTCGCAATGCTCTATCGCGTGCGCATCGGCGAGGATGTGTACCTGGGTTCGGCCGAGGAGGTGCTGGCCTTCCTGATGCGCGCCGCCGGCGGGCAGGACGCCGACGCCGGGGCCTACATGCGCCGCACGGCCGGGTTGCTCGCCGAGGCCTACGGGGTCCGGGACGTCGACACCAGCGGGCCCGAGGCCTACCTGCTCTCGCTGCGCCAAAGCGGGGTGGTCCCGGTCGAGACGCTGGAGGAGCCCGACCCGAGCCACCACGACCCCGGCGAGGCGCTCGGCGACGGGCCGGTGGTGTTCGGCGAAGGCGTGGACCCCGATGACATCCCCGTCTAGGCCGGGGGCCGCCCGGCGCCTGCTGCTGGGCTGGGCGCTGCCCGTGGGCGTGATCGTCGCCGGCGCGGCGTGGCTCGCCCCCGTGGTGCACGGCTGGGCGTTGGACCTGGGCTGGGTCAGCCAGCGCCCCGAAAAGCACGTCTCCGGCTTCCTCAAGGTGTTCCGGCGCCTGCTCCTGATCCCGCTGGTGGGCCTGGTGTTCTGGCGCCTGCGCCCCTGGCGCGACGGCAGCCTGCACAGCTTCGGGCTGCTGGGTCCGCCGGTGCGCGCCCGGCCCATCGCGGTCGCATTCCTCGCCACGGCGGCGCTGGGCGCAGGCCTGGCCGGCGCCTTCCTCGCGCTGGGGTGGTTCGTGCCCGAACCGGGCGCCACGCTCGGGGGGGCCTGGCGCCCGCTGCTCACCCGACTCCTGCTCGGGGGGCTGGTGGGCGTGCTCGAGGAGTACTTCTTCCGCGGCTGGATGCAGCGCCGGCTCGCACGGGGAGCCGGCACCGCGCGCGCGGCGCTCCTCGTGGCGGCGATCTTCGCGCTGCTGCACGCCTTCAAGCCCTCCTCGCTGCGCGCGTCCGTCGAGCCCACCGCGCTCGGGGCGCTCGAGGCCCTCGGCCAATGGCTCCAGGCCGCCTTCGATCCGGTCGCCTTCGGTCCGACCTTCCTCGGGCTCTTCCTGTTCTCGCTCGTGCTGGGGGCCGCCTACGCGCGCACGGGCACCCTGTGGACCGCGGTGGCGATCCACGCGGCCGCGGTCTGGGTGGCCTACGGGCACGAGGAGTTCACCGACCTGGGCGTCCTGCCCGGCTGGGCGGGGGGCCGCCGGATGGTGGACGGCCTCCCGGCCTGGGGGCTGCTCGCCGGGGCGTTGTGGGTCCTTCGGCCCCGCCGGGGGGGTACAAGGGAAGCGGCCGGGGAGGCCCGATCGAAGTGAGCGCCATCCGCCGCCGCTTGCCCGTGCTGCTCGCCCTTTGCGGCGTGCTGGCCGCCGGCGCGCTGCTGCTCGACCTGGACCTCCTCGGCTGGCTCGCGGGGGGCCCGGACCCGGAGGGCGAAGGCGCGGCCTGGCAGGAGGTCGGCCGCGCCGAGGACGGGGGCCTGCAGGCCGGCGAGTCGCTCGGGGGGCCGGGCCTCGCCGGTGGCGGACAGCCCCCGCGCGCCGAGCGTTGGGCGAGCCTTCCGGCCGCCGACGGGGGCGGGAGCGACGGGGTCATCGGCCCGCTCGGGCCGGGCGTGCGCTTCGAGGGCACGGTGCTGGGGGTGGATGGCCGGCCCGCCACCGAGGTGCCGGTGCGCCTGCTCGGCGCCGAGGGCCTCCTGGAGTTCGCCACCGGCCCCGACGGGCGCTTTGAGACGCAGGTGGCCCCGGGCCGCTACGCCCTGTGGGTGCAGGGCGGGGCCGCGGGGGCGCTCCTCCTGCCCAACCTGCTCGTGGACGGGTCGGCCGAGGCGGGGCGCGAGTTCCGGCTCCAGGCGCCGGGGGAACTGTTCATCCGCGTCCTGCGCGGCAACGCGGGCGTCGCCGGCGTCGAGGTGGAGGTGTTGCCGCCCGGGCGGCCGGGCGTGGCGCCCGTGGAGCCCCGGCGGGCGCTCACCGATCCCGCCGGCGAGGTGCGCTTTGGCGACCTGCCGCAGGCCCGCTACCAGATCCGGGCGGCGATTCCCGACGGCCCGCAACTCGAGCACTCCGCCCACGCCGTACCCGCCGCCAAACCCGTCGTCGTGCGCGTGCCCGACGCGGTCGCCTTGCGCGGACAGGTGCGCGCGGGCGCCGGAGGGCCCGGCGTGGGCGGGGCGCTCGTGCGCCTCAAGGTCCGTTCCCGCCAGAGCGCCGGGCTGCTGTGCGTCGACTTCCAGAGCGGGGGGGACGGGCGCTTTGACGTCGCGGTGCCCCAGGGCGACCCGGTGGGGATCGAGGTGGAGGCGCCGGGCTTTGCCCCGTGGCCGACCCCGCAGGAGCACGGCAAGGCCCTGCGGGCGCTGCGGGCCTTGCGCGGCGCGGGGCCCGTCGAACTCGACGTTCCGCTCGCCCCGGGCGCCGGCGTGAGCGGGCGGGTCACCCACGCGGGCTCCGAGCGCGCCGTCGCGGGGTTGACGCTCCTGTTCCGCCCGCGGCGCGGCCCGCTGCGCGAAGCCCTCACCGACGCGGGCGGGCGCTACGTGCTCGAGCACCTGAACCCCGAGCGCTACACCGTCTCGGTGCGCGACGACCCGTGGTACCCGGCGAAGGACCAGCCGCTCGTGCTCGAGGTGCCCGCCGGGCCGCCGCAGGCACAGACGCTCGACGTGCGGGTGGAGCGGGCGCGGCGGCTCGCGGGCGTCGTGCTCGGGTCCGCGGGCGAGCCCGCCCACGGGGCCCGCGTGTGGATCGTCGGCGGCGGGCGGGTGGTGCGCAGCGTGCGCGACGCGGGCCGTGACCTCGAGGCCTTCACCGACGCCGCGGGGCGCTGGCGCATCGCGGACCTTCCCCCCGGGTCGGCCGTGTACGTCCGGGCGGCCCTGGGCACGGCCCAGGCCCGGCCGGTGCTCGTCTCCGGCGAGCGGGCCGCGGTCGACGACCTCGTCCTTCGGCTCGAACCCACGGGGAGCGTCTCGGGCCTGGCGACGGACCTGGTCACGCGCGAGCCGGTCCCGGGGGCCCGGGTGGAGGCGCGTCCGGCGCAGGGGGACGGCCGCACGGGCCACTGGGCCACCTGCGACGCCGAGGGCCGCTACGTGATCGAGGGGCTCCTTCCGGGCGACTGGGAACTGCGCGCCATGAAGCCCGGCTTCCTCGAGCCCGTGGTCGAGACGCTGACGATCCGGCCCGGCGCCGACGACCTGCGGGCCGGCTTGCGGGTGGATCCGGGCGAGGTGTTCGCGGGCCGGGTCGTGGGCGCCGACGGGCGCCCCCTGGCCGGGGCGCGCGTCACGCTGACGGGCACCGACGAGCAGGGCAAGGGGCTACGCGCGCAGCGCGCGACCACGAAGGCCGACGGGCTCTTCCGCATCAGCGGCGTGCCGCACCGCGGCCTGTACCAGTTCCGCGTCGACAAGCCGGCCCACCTGCCCGTGGTGGAGGGCGGCCTGCGCTACGGCTCGACCTCCCTCCACGTCGTGCTCGTCCGGCGCCCGCGCTAGTCGAATGCACCTACGGAGCCTGCCTCCGGTCCATCATTCGAGCGCCTCGACGCGGGGGAGGACGCGGCGCCTTGGGTGCCGCGCCCCGGCGAAGCCGGCGCATCCCGGCGGGCATCGCTTGCGTCAGGGCAGCGGCTCGCCCCGCAGGCGCGCGAGGTTGTACCGCGCCGGGTAGTAGTCCGGGTCGAGCGCGAGCGCCCGCGCGAAGTGGGCCTCGGCCGCCTCCCGGTCGCCCGCCAGGAGCGCGTTCAGCCCGAGCGCGTTCCAGGGCGCCGGCTGGCGCGGGTCGAGCCGCGCCGCCTCGGCGTACCAGCGCCGGGCCTCCCCGGCGGTAGCGGCCCGGCGGCCCCGCTCGTAGGCCGCCTGCGCCTCGGGCACGGGGGCCGGGACGGGCGCGACCTCGCGGTGGCCGCCGACCTGCCCGGCCGGCGCGTTGCCGAACACCGAAGGGCGCCCGCGCTCGCGCTGGTCGGCGATGTAGTCGCCCACGATGTAGCCCGCGATCCCCCCGAGCACGCCGCCCGCCACCGCGCCCCCGGCGCCGCCCAGGACGCCGCCGATCACGGCGCCGCCGCCGGCGCCGAAGGCCGTCCCGGTCATGCGTTCGTTCATCTGGCACGCCGGGGCCAGGAGCAGCAGGGCCGCGAGGGCCGGAACCAGGGCCACGCGCATGGGACCTCCTCCGTGGGGACCTCCCCTCATCGGGGGGAATCGGCCGGTCGGGCGGCCCTCCGCACCCCACCCCCGCCGACGCAGCGGCGGTAGGATCCGGGCGCGGTGCGCCGGATCCTCACCCCCCTGGCCGTCCTGCTGGGTGCGCTGCTCCTCGCCGGCTGCGTCGAGGTCGAGGAGCGCTGGACCTTCGAGCCCACCGGAGCCGGGGAGTACGCCCTCACCCTGCGCTACGACGCGGACCTGCTGCGGCGCGTGACCGGGGTCGTCGGCGAGGCCGCGCTGCGCGAGGTGGCGGGCCGGCCCTTTCCGCTCGGCCGCGCGGCGCTGGAGGCCACGCTGGCCCGCGCCGAGGGCGTCACGGTGCACGCCCTCGAGGACACGCTGGAGGCCGGGGGCTGGCGGCGCGTCCACCTGCGGCTGGGCTTTGCGCGCGTGGCGGACCTGCTGCGCTGGGAGCCGTTGGCCGGCCGCGCGTTCCACGCGCGTTCGGAGGACCGCGAGGGCGGCCTGCGCACCCGCCTCACCATGCGGCCGATCGACGACCTTCCGGTGCTCGACCCCCTGCTGGCGCTCCTGGCGGAAGCGGGGCGCGAGCGACCGGACCCACCCCCCGGCGCCCCGGCGGAGCCCGGGCCCCGGGAGCGCCTCGGGCTCGCCCCCGCCCAGGCCGAGTGGCTCGAAGACCTCCTGCGCCGGGCCCTTGCGGGGGTGCGCCTCGCGGTGATCGTCCAGGCGCCCGGCGAGATCCTCGCCGCCGGCGCCCGCGGCGCGGTGGACCCGGACGGAGCGGTGCGGCAGGTCTGGGACGTGGACGCGCTGCGCCAGGGCCCGGCCGTGCGCGGCGTCGACCTCGCCTGGCGGCGCCGCCAACTCGACGTGCCCATCGTGGCCGCCCAGGAATGACCATACAGAGCCAGGCACCGGTGCATCATTCGAGACGCCCCTGGCGATCGTGAAGGGGACGCGGCGCGCGCGGGGCCGGGGACGCAGCGCACCGGACGCGCCGAGGCGGGAGATCCGGGCCCCGGTGTCTCCCGGACGTGTGGGCCGATCGGAGTAGACTGCGCCGGTCCCCCCCGAGGTCCAATGCCCCCGTCCGTGCCCGTCCCCCCCGGCGAAGCGCCGGAGCCGATCGACCCGGAACTGGCGCGGCGCCTGGTGGGGACCGGACCGGGCCCGGAGGCGGACGACGAACCCGCGGAGCCCGCCGGCGGCGGCGAGCCGCTCCGGCTGGACAAGAGCGGCGCGCTGCTCGGCCTGCCCAAACGCCCCGCCGTCAAGGCCCTGCGCAAGGACGACGCGGACGCGGGGCTGGCCCCCGAGCCCCGGGCCGGCCCGGCCCCGCCCGATGCCGACCCCGAGGCCGCGGGCCCGGCGGAGCCGACCAGCCTGGCTCGCCCGCGCAAGGCCCGCCTGCCCGAACGCCGCCGGCTCCTACGCCCCGAGGACGCCCCCGCCGAAGGGGCGCCCGAAGCGGTGCTCGCCCCCGACGCGGTGGAGGAGATCGCGATTCCCGCCGGCGCCTTCCTCTATGGCGACGGGCCCGAGGCGCGGGAGGTGCCCGCCTTCGCGGTGGACAAGTACCCCGTGACCAACGCGGCCTACGAACGCTTCGTGCTCGAGACCGGCCACCGCCCGCCGCTGTACTGGCCCCGGGGCGCCTTGCCCGAAGAACTGCGCGACCACCCCGTGGTGGGCGTGGACTACTTCGACGCCCTGGCCTACGCGCGCTGGAAGGGGAAGGACCTGCCCTTCGAGGACGAGTGGGAGCGGGCGGCGCGCGGCACCGACGGGCGCACCTACCCCTGGGGCCACGAGCCGGAGCTGGACGGCGCGCACACCGCCCGCGGCGGCCTCAAGATGACGCTGCCCGTCACCTGGTGCCGGCGCAACGTATCCCCCGAAGGGGTGTGCGACACGGTGGGCAACGCCTGGGAACTCACCCACTCGCCGGCCCCCGGCGGCGGCGTGGTGGTGCGCGGCGGCAGTTGGTACGACTTCGCCCTGTACGCCAAGACGTACTTCCGCTTCGCGGCCCGCCCCGACGCGCGCAACGGAACGATCGGCTTCCGCTGCGTGCGCCGCGCCCAGGAGCGCGAGGCGCCGCGCGAGGTGCCCGTCGAACAGGTCGAGGCCGAGATCGCCGCACGCCGGGGTGCGCAGCCGGCCCCCGACCCGGCCGGCTTCGACCCCGAGCGGCGCGACCTGGTGCCCGACTATCCCCGGCTGCGCGAACTCCTCGCCGAGGC
>JAPKHB010000198.1 GCA_026647295.1 Planctomycetota bacterium
CCTACGCGGAGTACTTGAGTTTCCAACCCGACGACGAGGAGGCCATGGAGGGGTTCTTCCAGGCGGCGGTGAAGGACCGTGAGGCGCGCGGCAAGAGCCTCTTCGGCGGCCTGCTCTCCAAGATCTCGGCCGGCTCCTCCAAGGACCCCGCCAAGCGCATCGCCTCCTACCTGCGGGTGCTGGCCAAGAACCCCGACGACAAGGGCACGCTGATGGCGCTGGGCGACGCCGCCATGGAGGCCAACGCCTTCCAGGCGGGCATCGTGGCCTACAAGCGCGCCGCCGAGGCGGACACCGAGGACGCCCTGCCGTGGAAGCGGCTCGGAGAGGCGCTGGGCCGCCGCGGGCGCATCCCGGAGGCGCTGGATGCCCTCAAAGAGGCGGTGCGCATCGCGCCCCGCGACCAGGAAGCCCAGAAGCTGCGCAAGAACCTGGCCGCCGAGGGCGCGCTCAAGATCTCCGGCTACGAGCACGCCCGGTCGAGCCGCGAGCTCATCAAGGACAAGGAGGTGGCCGAGCAGCTCGAAACGCAATCCCGGCTCCAGCTCACCCCCGAGCACGCCGCGAGCGAGGTGGAGCGGGTGGAGGCCGAGATCGCCCAGCACCCCGAGGACGCGCGGCTGCGCGCCCGCCTGGCCGACCTCCTCCAGCAGCAGGGCGACGGCGCCGGCGCCCGGGCCGCGCTGCGCGAGGCGGTACGCCTGGACCCGTCCAACTTCGACCTGGCCGCGCGGCTGGGCGAGATGGACCTGCGCGACCTGACGTCGGCCTACAACCAGGCGCGGGAGGCGTGGCAGGAGGCCCCGGCGGACGAGGCCCTCAAGCAGGCCCACGACGCGGCCATGGAGCGGCTCACGGAGGCCAGCCTGGCGGAGTACGGCCGGCGGGTGCGCGAGCGCCCGCTGGACCTGGGCGAGCGCTTCCGCCTGGGCCGCTGGCTGTTGCAGGCGGGACGCGTGGACGAGGCCCTGGCCGAGTTCCAGCAGACCGTGCGCGACCCCAACCGCAAGGTGGACAGCCTCGTCCACCAGGCCCTGTGCTTTGAGCGCAAGGGCATCCTCAACCTGGCGGCGCGCAAGCTGGAGGAGGCGGTGCAGGAGTTCCCGACCCTGGCGAGCCCGAAGGCCAAGGACACCTGGTACCGCTACGGCGTGCTGCTGGAGAAGATGGCGGACTGGAACGGCGCGGCCGGCGTCTGGGAGAAGATCGTGGAGGTGGACGCGGCCTACAAGGACGTCCTGGACCGCTTGAGCCAGGCCGCCGCCCGCAAGGGGTAGCGTCCGCGCGGGGCCGGCCGTCCCCCCCGGGCCGCCTCCGGGGGGCCGCCCCGGCTTTTGCTGGGGCCCCCGGCCCCCCGCCGGGCAAGATCGGGGGCTCGCCGCGGCCCCCCGGGGGCGGCGGTGCCCGGAGGCCTCATGCCGCACACCGACTCCGCCAAGAAGCGCGTCCGCCAGAACGAGCAGCGCACCCTGCGCAACCGGGCCGTGAAGGGCAACATGCGCTCGGCGATCCGGCAGGTGCGCGAGGCGGTGGCGGGCGGCCGCGCCGCGGAGGCCGCCGCGGGCTTGAGCCTGGCGTACAAGCGCATCGACAAGGCTGCGAAGGGCCACGTGATCCACGCCAACACCGCCGCCAACCAGAAGCGGCGCCTGGCGCGCCTGGTCGCCTCCGCCGCCGGCCGCTAGCCCGGGCCCCGGGTCAACGGGGGAGGGCGGCCGCGACGCGGACGAGCGCCTCGCAGGCCAGGTCCACGTCGCGGTCGGTGACCGCGTAGGAGAGCCGGAAGTGGCCCGGGGTGCCGAAGCCGGTGCCGGGCACCACCAGGAGGCGCTCCGCGAGGCAGCGGCGCACGAAGTCCAGGTCGTCCTCTCCCCCCGGCACGCGCGGAAAGAGGTAGAAGGCGCCCTGGGGCCGCACCACCTCGTAGCCGGCCTGCTCGAGGGCGGCGAGGAGGCGGGCGCGCCGCCGCGCGTAGCCCTCGAGGTCCACGCGCACGTCCAGGAGCCGCTCGACCAGGCGCTGCTGGAGCGCCGGGGCGTTGACGAAGCCCAGGATGCGGTTGGCGAAGGTGAAGGCGCCGACGAGCCGCGCGGCGTCCCGGCTGGCGGGGTTCACCGCCAGGTAGCCGATGCGCTCCCCGGGCAGCGCCAGGTCCTTGGAGAAGGAGGTGACGTGCAGCGTCTCCGGGTAGTGGCGCACGGGCCAGGGCACCGTGGCCCCGTCGTAGACGATGGCGCGGTAGGGTTCGTCGGAGATCAGGTACACAGGGCGCCCTTGGGCGCGGCTGGCCGCCTCGAGCAGCCGGGCGACGCCGTCCAGGTCCTCGCCCGGGTAGACCACCCCCGTAGGGTTGTTGGGCGCGTTGAGGATGAGGGCGCGCGTGCGCGGGGTGAGCGCGGCCTCGATCCGCTCCAGGTCGGGCCGGAAGTCCGGGCCGCAGGGCACCACCACGGGCACGCCGCCGTGGTTCGTGACGTAGAAGCGGTACTCCACGAAGTAGGGCGCGAGGCACAGGACCTCGTCGCCGGGGTCCAGCAGGCCCTTGAGCGCGACGTTGAGCGCGCCGCCGGCCCCCACCGTCATCAGCACCTGCTCGGCGCCGTAGGCCACGCCGGTGTGGCGCGCAAGGTGCGCGGCCACCGCCGCGCGCGTGGAGGGAAAGCCCGCGTTGGGCATGTAGCGGTGCCAGCCCGCGGGCGGGCTGGCCGCCAGTTCGCCCAGGCGCACGCCCACCTCGGGCGGAGGCTCGATGACCGGGTTGCCCAGCGAGAGGTCCGCCACGTTCTCGGCGCCGAATCGCTCCTTGAGGCGCACGCCCTCCTCGAACATCCGGCGGATCCAGGAGGAGCCCTCCATGGCCTGGGCGAGCGCGCGGGAGATGCTCATCGGGCGCAGTATACGGGGCGCCCGCCCGGCGCCTACCGCGCGCCGAAGACGCGCTCGTATCGGTAGTAGACCTCCAGGCACATCGCGAGCAGTGCGGTCGAGTAGACGCGGCCGCCGTCCGGGCCCCACGGCCCGATCGGGTCCCACGAGCCGCGGTAGCGGCACGGATCGGTGTCCTTGCGCTGCGTGTCGACCACCGCGCGCTCCAGGGCCTTCCTCCACTCCGCCCAGGCCGGCCCGCCGACCTGGAACATCGCGAGCGTTCCGTAGTACCAGTAGTACATGTCGATGCTGCCGTCGTCCGGGTTCCAGGTCGGGGGGAGCCGGCGGCACAGCTCGGCGCCGAGGCGGATGCGCGCGCTCTTGCGCGGGTCCTCGCCCAGGAACACGCGCGCGAGCACGCCCACGGCGGTCAGGGACTCGGACCGCTCGCCGGGGAAGCGGTCGACCAGCCCCTCGGGCCGCGCGGGGCCGGAGCCCCGCGTGGTGTAGCCGACGCGCCCGGTGTCCTCGTCGGTGACCCGGTCGAGCCAGGCCCGGATGCCGTCGAAGGCCGGCTGGTCCACGACCAGCGCCGCCGGGCGCCCCTGGGCCAGGTCGTGGCGGTTCACCCACTCTGCGCTCTTGAGCGCCATCATCATCCATCCGGTGACCGAGGTGTCGTTGTCGCCGGGCTTGATGCCGTAGCGCCAGGCGAGGTAGGGGTTGCGCGAAAGCGCGAGGAAGTCCAGGCCCCGTTGGGCCGAGCCCTTGAGGATCGGGCTGCCGGTCATGCCGTAGGCCTCGACCATCGCGAGCGCGGCGGTGGCGTGGTTGTAGAGGTACTGCTGCGTCGCGCGCGGCCCGAAGCACCCCTCGGGGTCCTGGACGTTCTTGAGGTAGCCCAGCCCGCGCGACACGACCTTGGCGAAGGGGTGCCGGCCCCGGTTGGTGTAGCCCGCCCCGAGGAACGCGCACAGCGCAAGGCCGGTGACCCCGGGGTCGTACAGCGCCTTGCCCAGGCCGTCGGGCCGCCGGGCCGGGTCGCCGACGGGTTGGCCGTCGCACCAGCGGTCAAAGCCCGCGGCCTCCCAGCCGCCGCCCGGCGACTGGTGCGCCGCCAGCCAGCGCAGCGCGTCCTCCACCGCGTCGTCGAAGCGCGGCGGCGCGCCCGAGGGACCGCCCCGGCTCTGGTCGCTGCCGCGGCGCCCGAAGGGGCTGCCGGCGCCGGGTCCGACGCCGATCGTCGGGTTCTGCGCGGGCCCGTCGAAGGGCGCGTTGGCCGTGCCTTCCGCTCCGAGGGTCTCGGAGAACGGCATGTCGACGTCGTCTTCGGGCACCTCCGGGATCTCGTGGTCGCGGGGCTCGGGGTTGGGCTCCACGACCGCGTGGGGCCGCACGTCCTCGGGCGGATCCACGATCGGCGCTCTACAACCTCGGCCTGGCCTACTTCTACCGGGGCGAGTTCCTGCGCAGCGTGAACTCCTTCCGGCGCGCGATCTTCGAGAACCTCTTCCTCGTGGCCCGCATCACCAACTCGGAGATCGTGCCCAACGTGCCGACCTACAGCGGGACGCACTACAAGGGGCTCGACCACGAGGACGCGGCCTTCGACTACCTGGACCGCTGCGGCGACCTGTGGCGCGGGCGGCCCCTGCTGTGCCGCTTCCTGCGCGCGGTGTACGAGCACCCGATCGTCCGCGACGACGTGCGCCTGCACGTGGACCAGCTGCGGCAGCTCGTGGGCGGGGAACTGACCCCCGGCGAGCGCGCGCGGCTCGAGGGCGAGAACACCGCCCTGCGCGGCGAGGCGCGCCTGCAGCGCACCGACGCCCGCGTCGCCCAGGACGTGCTCCAGGCCCTGTTCTCGATCGAACGGGCGTGAGCCCGCGGCGCCGCGACCTCGCGGCGCCCGCCGGCCCGGCCCGGCCCGCGGCCTCCGTCAGTCCGGGGCGCGCCAGAGCCAGGCGACGATCTGGCGCAGGGACGGCGGCTGGCCGTGCAGCAGGATGCCCACGCGGAAGATGCGCGCGGCCAGGCGGATGGCCAGCAGCGTGCTGCCGGCCAGCAGCGCCACGCTGGCGACCACCTGCCAGGCCGGCGGGGGCGGGACGCTCGCCACGCGCAGCATCATGAGGAACGGCGTGAACGGCGGGACGAAGGACAGGGCCGTGGCCAGGGTCCCGTTGGGGTTCCCGATCACCGTCACCCCCAGCAGGATCGGAAGCGCCAGCAGGAGGGAGATCGGCGCCATCAGGTTCTGCGCCTCCTTGAGGGTGTTGCAGGCGCTGCCCACGGCCACCATCAGGCTCGCGATCAGCAGGAACCCCAGGACGTAGAACACCAGGAACCAGCCGAGTTGCGGCGCGCTCACGAGCCCGTCCATCCCCTTGAGCGCGAGCGCGAGCACGCCGCCGCCCGACCACAGGGCGAGGAGCGTGAACCCCACGCCGCAGATTCCCAGGATCTTGCCCAGCATGAGTTGGAAGGGGCTCACCGAGGAGAGCAGCAACTCGTAGACCCGGTTGCTCTTCTCCTCGAGCGTCGAGCTGATGAGCATCTGGCTGATGCCCACGACGCCCATGAAGAGCAGCATCATGAAGATGAGCGGCGTCAGCATGCCCGCGGCGCCGACCTGCTCGCCCTGCTCGTCCACCGCCCGGTACGCGATGGCCTCCCGCTGCAGGAGGCGCACGTCGTCCTCGGACAGCCCCCGGTCGCGGGCGAGCGCCTGGTTGACCAGGTCCGTCACGTGGTGCTGGAGGTGGAGCCGGGCCGTCTGCAACGCCCCGGCGCCGCTGGGGCCCGCGATGAGGCCCTCGGGCTCCCCCGGCCGCGGCGGGCGCTTCTCCAGGGTCGCCGGCGCGATCATCACGACGAAGTGCTCGCCGCGGCCCGCGGCCTCGATGAGCCGGTCGACCGGACGCGTGCCGTCCGGACCCGCGACGAACGCTTCCGCGCCCGGCCCCACCCGCACCGTCCAGCGCGGCCGGGGGCTTAGTTCGAGGCGCTCGCGCAACGGCCCGGCGAGGCGGCCGGTGGCGTCCACGATCACGACCGTCTCCTCCTCGGGCTTGTCGGCCAGCGCCGGGAGGAGGAAGGCCAGGCCCATCCACAGGGGCGTCAGCAGCAGCCCGACGAGGAACGCCTTCGTGCGCACGTTCTCGAGGTACTCGCGGCGCAGGATCTGCCAGGTGCGGCTCACGGGCGGAGCCCCCCGTCGGACGCCGGCCCGACGGGCTCGGCCCCGTCGGTCGCGATGCGCTTGAAGATCTCGTGCAGGCTCGGCTCCCGCACCTCGTAGCGGGTCACGCTGCCGCGCTCGAGCAGGGCGCGCAGGAGCGTGTCGGGGTCGGCCCCCGGCGCGAGCGTGAGTTCGGCCTCGTTGCCGCGGTGGCTCGCGTGGACGACGCCCGGCAGGCCGTCGAGCGTGGCGCCGGCCTTGAGGGCCAGGCGCGCGTGCGCCGCTTCGCGGCCCTCCGCGGCCCGGATCGCCTCGAGCGCCCCCCGGAGCCGCACCCGGCCGCGGTGCAACAGGACGAGGTCCTGGCAGAGCTGCTCGGCCTGCTCCATGACGTGCGTCGAGAAGACGATCGTGGTCCCTTCGCGCGCGAGCGCGAGGATGACGTCGCGCAACACGTCGCGGTTCACGGGGTCCAGGCCGGCGAAGGGCTCGTCCAGCACCAGCAGCTCGGGCCCGTGCACCACCGTGGCCGCGAACTGCAGCTTCTGCGCCATGCCCTTGGACAGTTCTTCGACCCGGCGCCGGGCCCAGCCCGAAAGCCCCAGCGCGCCCAGCCAGTGGTCGATGCGCGGGGCCAGCCACCCGGCGTCGCGGCCCTTGATCCGGCCGAAGAACAGGAGCATCTCGGCCACGCGCATCTTGCGGTACAGGCCCCGCTCCTCCGGCAGGTAGCCCAGCCGGGCCTTGAGGGCCTCGTCCACCCCCTGGCCCAGCACGCGGATGGTTCCCGTGTCGGGCCGGAAGATGTTCATCAGCATCCGCAGGCTGGTCGTCTTGCCCGCGCCGTTGGACCCCAGCACGCCGAAGATCCCGCCCCGCGGCACCGCGAAGGAAACCCCGTCCACCGCGGTGAAGGAGCCAAAGCGCTTGGTGACGCCTTCGAAGCGCACCGCCGGGTCGGACGCGGCTGCCGTCATCGGGGGGATGCTATCCGCTCGGTGAGGCGGCCGCGCCAGCGCGCCAGGACGAACAGCGACTCGCGCTCCTCGTCGTGTAGAGGAAGAACTTGATCGCCGCGTAGACGCGGTTGGGGCCGCCCCAGATGCCGATCAGGAAGTACATCGGCAGCAGCATCAGTTCCCAGAAGACGTAAAAGAGGAAGAAGTCCAGGGCGACGAAGACGCCGTTCATGCCC
>JAPKHB010000199.1 GCA_026647295.1 Planctomycetota bacterium
TCCTCGGTGAAAGCACGGCGATGCGGCGGATCTTCGCGATGCTGCCGCGCGTCGCCGCGTCGGGCGGCGACCCCCGGATCGACGCGCTCGTGGCCGAGCGCGAAGCCGCGCGGAAGCGCCGGGACTTCGCCGACGCCGACCGGATCCGCGACCTGCTCGCGGGGGAGGTCGGGGCCGAGGCTCCCTGGGTCGCGGTGAGCGTGAAGCGCCGGCCCGGGGTGACGAACCCCGAGGCCGAGAGCGCGCGCCTTACGCTGGGGGCGCTCGGGCTCCCGGTCGAACGCGTCCAGACCGCCCGCACCTACCTGGTCCCGACGCGATCGGCCCCGTCCGAGGTGCTGCGCGCGGCCCGCCGCGCGCTGGGCAACGAGGTGATCGAGGAGGTGCTCGAGGGCCGGGTGCGCACGGCGCGCTTCCCCGCGCCGGCGCGGGCCAAGGCGCTGCGGCGCGTCGTGCCGCTGCGCGGCCTGGACGCCAAGGGCCTGCTCGCGCTCTCCTTCCGCCTGGGGCTCGCGCTCTCGCGCGAGGAGATGCTCGCCATCCAGGCCCACTTCCGCGCCCGGCGGCGCGAGCCCACCGACGTGGAGCTCGAGACGCTCGCGCAGACCTGGAGCGAGCACTGCAAGCACAAGACGCTCGCGGGCGCGGTGCGCATGCGCGACGAGGCCGGCGAGCGGGCCTACCAGAACCTGCTCAAGGAGACCATCTTCGAGGCCACGCGCCGGCTCGCGCGGCCCTGGTGCTGGAGCGTGTTCGAGGACAACGCCGGCGTCGTCGACTTCGACGGCGAGGACGGCGTGTGCATGAAGGTGGAGACGCACAACCACCCCAGCGCCATCGAGCCCTACGGCGGGGCCGGCACGGGCGTGGGCGGCGTGATCCGCGACATCCTGGGCACCGGCAAGGGCGCCCGCCCGGTGGCCAACACCGACGTGTTCTGCTTCGGCCCGCCGGACCTTCCGGCGGACCAGGTGCCGGAGGGCGCGCTCCACCCCCGCCGCCTGCTCAAGGGCGTGGTGGCCGGGGTGCGCGACTACGGCAACCGGATGGGCATCCCGACCGTGAACGGGGCGTTGTGCTTCGACCCGCGCTACCTGGGCAACCCGGTCGTGTACTGCGGCTGCGTCGGCCTCCTGCCGCGGCGCTTCGTGAAGAAGGCGGCCCGCCCGGGGGACCTGATCGTCGCCTTCGGCGGCCGCACCGGCCGGGACGGCATCCACGGGGCCACCTTCAGCAGCCTGGAACTCCACGCCGAGAGCGAGACGGTCTCCTCGGGGGCCGTGCAGATCGGCGACCCGATCACCGAGAAGAAGGTGCTGGACGTCCTGCTGGCGGGGCGCGACCGGGGCCTGTTCCACGCGGTGACCGACTGCGGCGCGGGCGGCTTCTCCAGCGCCGTGGGCGAGATGGGCGCCGCCACCGGCGCGGAGGTGGACCTGGCCGCCGCCCCGCTCAAGTACGAGGGCCTGGAGCCCTTCGAGATCTGGATCAGCGAGGCGCAGGAGCGCATGGTGGCCGCCATCGCACCGGGCCGCTACCCGCGCTTCGAGGCCCTGTGCCGCGCCGAGGACGTCGAGTGCGTCGTGCTCGGGCGCTTCACCGCCGACCGGCGCCTGGTCGTGCGCCACGGACGCACGCGGCTGGCCGACCTGCCGATGGACTTCCTGCACGACGGCCTGCCGCGCGTCACCCGCGAGGCCACGTTCCGCCGCGGCGGGGCCCCCGAGCCGGACCTCGGGGCGGACGACCCCGCGGGCGACCTGCTCGCGCTGCTCGCGATGCCCCAGATCGGCAGCAAGGAGTGGGTGATCCGCCAGTACGACCACGAGGTCCAGGCCGGCGCGGTGGTGCGGGCCCTGGTCGGACCGGGCCACGGCCCCGCCGACGCCGCCGTGCTGGCGCCCAAGCTGGGCTCGCGGCGCGGCGTGGTCCTGGGCAACGGGATCAACCCGGCCTACGGCGACATCGACCCCTACGCCATGGCGCTGGCGGTGGCCGACGAGGCCCTGCGCAACGTGGTGTGCGTGGGCGCCGACCCCGCGCGGGTCGCGCTGCTGGACAACTTCACCTGGGGCAACTGCAACCGGCCCGAGACCCTGGGGGCGCTGGTGCGCGCCGCGGAGGGCTGCCGCGACGCCGCGTTGCTCTTCGGCACGCCCTTCATCTCGGGCAAGGACAGCCTGAACAACGAGTTCCGCACCGCGGACGGCGAGCGCATCAGCGTCCCCCCCACCCTCCTCATCTCGGCCCTGGGGGTGATCGCCGACGTGCGGCGCACCGTCACCTCCGACCTCAAGGAGCCCGGCGCCGCCCTGGTGCTGGTCGGCGAGACGCACGACGAACTGGGCGGGAGCCACTGGCTCAAGCGCCACGGCGTGCTGGGCGAACGCGTGCCGGTCGTGCGTCCGAGCGCGCCGCGCGTGCACAAGGCGGTGGCGGCGCTGGTGCGCCGGGGCCTGGTGCGCGCGGCGCACGACCCCTCCGAGGGCGGGCTCGCCGTGGCGCTGGCCGAGATGGCCTTGGGCGCGGGCCTGGGGGCGCGCCTGGACCTCGGCCGGGTGCCCGCGACCACGGCCGAGCCGCACCGCGTGCTGTTCAGCGAGAGCGCGACGCGCTACCTGCTGGAGGTGGCGCCGGCGCGCCGGGCGGCGGTGCGCCGCGCGCTGGACCGCGCGCGCGTGCCCTGGGCGGTGGTGGGCGAGGTGCTCGCGGAGCCGGTGCTGGTGGTGGGCCCGGCCCCGGGCGCCGGCCGCGCCGGGGGGGAGTGGTTCCGCGTCCCGGTGGCCGAACTCGCGGCGGCCTGGCAGGGCGCCCTGCTGGGCGTTAGGGAGCCCCGATGAGCGCGCGTCCGAAGGCCGGCCCGCCCCCGCGGGCACGCAAGGCGGCGCCCAAGGCGGCGCGCAAGGCGCCGCGCAAGGCGGCGCGCAAGGCGCCGCGCGCGGCGCGCGCCGCCACGCCGCGCCGCGCGGCTCCCGTGCGCGTGCTGGTGCTGCGCGCGCCGGGCACCAACTGCGACCGCGAGACCGCCCACGCCTTCGGGCGCGCCGGCGCCGAGCCGCTGGTCCGGCACGTGAACGCCGTGCTGGCGCGGCCCCGGATCCTGGCCGAGGTCCGGGCGCTGGTGATCCCGGGCGGCTTCTCCTTCGGAGACGACCTGGGCGCCGGCACCGTGCTCGGCACGCTGCTCCGGGAACGGCTGCGCGACCCGCTGCGCGCGCTGGTGGACCGGGGGGGGCTGGTCCTGGGCATCTGCAACGGGTTCCAGGTGCTCGTGCGCACCGGGCTGCTGCCCGGCTGGCCGGACGACCCCGCCCCGGTCGCGCTGGCCTTCAACGCGCAGGGGCGCTACGAGGACCGCTGGGTGACGCTGCGCGTCGAGACCGACCGCTCGCCCTTCCTCGTCGCGGGCGACCTGCTGCGCTGCCCCGTGGCCCACGCCGAGGGCCGCTTCCTGCCCCGCGACGCCGCGGTGCTCGAACGCCTCCGCGCCGCCGGGCAGGTGGCGCTGCGCTACGTGGCGCCCGGAGGCGGCGCGCCGGCGCCCTTCCCCGCGAACCCCAACGGCGCGGTGGACGACGTCGCGGGCCTCGTGGACCCCACGGGCCGCGTCCTGGGCCTCATGCCCCATCCCGAGCGCCACCAGTTCCCCTGGCAGGATCCCCTGTTCCACGCCGGCCGGGGCTCGCGCACCCCCGACGGCCTCACGCTGTTCCAGCGCGCCGTCGCCCACCTCAAGGGGTAGCCCCGATTGGACCGGGGGGCGGCGGGCGGCGTCCATTCCCCGGGCGCCGGACGGCCGGCGCCGGCGTTGGTAGCCTGGGGGCACACGGCCGCAACCGGCGCGCGCCGCCTCCTGGACAGGTCCCGGGTCCGAGGCGATCCGGGCCAAGGCTCCCCCGGCTGGGGGGGGCAGAACGGGGCGAGTGATGCGCGAGGTCCTGCAACGCAGGTTCTGGAGCCGGCCGGGCCGCGGGGCGCTGGCGCTCGGGGTGCTCGGGTGGCTGGCGCTGTGCGCGCCGGCCGCCGAGGCGCGGGGGCGCGACGGCGCCGACGGGTTGCCCGGCGGCGGCGGCCTTCCGGGCGCGCCCGGGGCGCGCGGCGGCGACGGGCCCGGGCCCGGCCTCGGCCGGGGCGCCGGCCTGGAGGAGCGCCGGGCACGCACGCGCTGGCTCGACGAGCAGCGGCCGCCGCCCACCCAGACGGCGCCCCCCACGACCCCGACGCCCGGCGGCGCGCCGGCCGCCCCCGAGCCGCCGCGCGGCATCGTGACCCTCACGCACGGCGAGGTGCGGCTGGTGGCCGACCTCGCGCGCGTGAACCTGGTGCTCGAGGTGCGCAACGAGGGCGCCGAGCCGCTGGAGTGGAGCCACTCCTACCCCCTCGACCCCGCCTGCGAGGTGATCGGCGCGGCCCTGCGCCGCGGGCGCGAGGCGCCGGTCGTGGCCCGCACGCTCACGCTCGCCGACGCGCGCTCGATCTACGCCGAGATCCGCAACCCGCGGCCGGCCCCGCCGACCGTCGTACCGCCCCGCGGCGGGAACTCCGACCCGCTGCGCCTGGAGCGGGTGACGCCCGAGCGCCTGGACGTGAGCCTGTGGCCGATCGAGCCCGGCGAGACGGTGCGCGTCGAGCTGGCCTTCGTGACGCCGCTGCGCGGGCGCGGGGCCGCGCGCCGCTTCGTGGACGTGCTCGGCGGGCCGGACGCGACCCGGCCGGAACCGCTCCCGCGCGAGCACCGCAGCGAGGCCCCCGGGGAGCCCCCCGGGCCGCCCCGCGACGGCGTCACCGCCGGGGCCGCGGTGTGGCTGATCCACCCCGGCGAGCTCACCCTGGCCACCGCGGGCGCCCAGGGCGCCACCTTGAGCGGCGAGGTCGCCGGGCGCTTCGTGTTCCACGGCGAGGCCGCCGTCCGGCCGGACCAGCCCCGGGCCAGCGTGGAGTTCCTGGACTCGCGCCCGACCCACGCCCGTGCGCTCGCCGTGCCCGGCGGCGCACACGCCGCCGAGGTGGCCATCTGGTGGTTCGACCCCGCCCTGTTCCTCGCGGCGCGCGGCTACCGCCTCACGCCCGACCTGCCGCTCACGCTGCGCCTGGGCGAGGCGCGCGGCTCGGCCACGCAGCTCTCGCGCCTGGCCTTCGAGGGCACGGACCCCGCGCGGCCCGTGACGGCCCTCCTGCGCGGGGGCGGGGAGCGGCTGCGCTTCTTCGTCGACGTCGAGGACGCCACGGGCACGGTGCTCGAGACCGTGGCCGTGGACCTGCCCGTGGAGCGCCCCGCGGCGCCGGACGCGGACCTCAAGGGGACGATCACCGCCTGGCACCGCGCGGGCCTCGTGCACCGCGTCCGCGGCTGGGCCGGCGACGACCCCGTGCGGCGCGCCGAGGCCGTGCGCTACGCCGTGGACCTGGGCGTGCTGGCGCCCGACTCGGCCGCGCTGGCCGTGCCCGCGCGCGAGCGCGGCCAACTCGGCGTGCGCAGCCGGCGCCTGTACGAAGGCGACGGCGTGCCGCTCGGAGCCCAGCGCCGCGAGGCGGACTGGAAGCAGCCCCCGGCGGGGGCGTTCCCGCCGCCCGCGCGCTAGGCCCCCGGAGCCGGCCGCCGCGCGAGGAGCACGCGGGGGATCCCGGCCAGGTCCGGGACCGCCCGCGCCTCGCGCCAGCCGTGGGCGCCCAGCACGGCGAGCCCCTCGGCGGCGCTGCCAAGGCCCACCTCGACGGCGAGCACGCCCGCGGGGGCCAACGCCGCCGGGGCCTCGCGCGCGAGCCGGCGCACGAAGTGGAGCGGGTCGGGCTCCGGGGGGTGGAGCGCGAGCGCCGGCTCGTGGCGCGCCACGGCCGGATCGAGCAGGGGGTCGCCGCGCGCCACGTAGGGCGGGTTGGACAGGACGGCGTCCAGGCGCCCGTGGCCGGGCTCCTCCTGCCACGGCTCGAGGAGGTCCCCGGCGCGCAGCACCAGCCGCTCCAGCACGCCGTGGCGTCGGGCGTTCTGATGCGCCACCTCGAGCGCCGCGGGGTCCAGGTCGCTCGCCCAGGCGGTCGCGTCCGGGCGCTCGAGCAGGACCGTGATCGCGATCACGCCCGCACCCGTGCCCACGTCCAGCACCCGGGGCGCGGCGCGGCCGGCGAGCGTCTGGAGCGCGGCCTCGACCAGCGTCTCCGTCTCGGGCCGCGGGACGAGCACGGCCGGCGTGACCGCGAAGGGCCGCGCGTAGAACTCGCGTTCGCCCACGAGGTAGGCGACCGGGACGCCGTCGCCGCGCCGGCGCACCAACTCGCGCACGCGGTCGCGCTCGGCCGGCGCGAGCGGCCGGTCGAAGTGGACGTACAGGTCCAGCCGCGCCAGGCCGAGCGCGTGGGCCAGGAGCAACTCGGCGTCCAGGCGCGGCGACTCGCACCCGCGCCCGGCCAGCCACGCCGCCGAGCGCCTAAGGACCTCGAGCAGGGTCAGCGGCGGCGCCGGCCCGATGCCCCGCCCTCCGTGGCCGCCTGGGCCTTGGTGGTCTGGCGGCCCTGCAAGAGCCCGTTCACGATCACGAAGGCCACGATCAGGCCGCCCAGGGTGAGCAGCCAGTAGCCCGGGGCGATCGTGGACAGCGGCACGGTCAGGCTGTCGAGCATCCGCGCCTCGCGGCCCGGCTCGTCCAGCCAGGCCTTGGCCTTGTCCCAGGCCTCGCCCCCGATGCCGGAGGTGAAGCCGGCCACCCCCACCCACAGCGCGAGCAGGCTGTTGAGCAGGTAGGGCCAGACCTTCATCTGGCCGTGGAAGATGTTGAAGAAGGCGGTCCAGAACCCGTAGATCGCCAGGCCGAAGATGAGGCTCCCGCGGATCGTGTCGAGCCCGTTGATGTAGGTGCTCGGGTCGCCGGGCTCGCCCACCGGCGCGCGCGCCCAGGCCGCCAGCGCCCCGGCGAAGAAGAGGCAGTTGGCGAAGAGGAACGCGAACAGCTGCTTGGAGGTGCCGTGCATGTAGGCCTGGCGGGCGAGCCGCTCCAGGCGCGCCTCGGCGAGCAGGCCCTCGGCGTCGATGCCCTCGTCCTCGTCCGGCCCGTGGTCGGGGTCGTGGGCGTGGTCGTGGGCGTGCCCGACGCCCTCCGCGTCCACGTCCGCGGCGTCGTCGTCATGGCCGGCCTCGGCCTTGGGGTCCATGTCCATCGGCTCGTCCTCCCTAGGCGTCTGCGGGCGGCGGCGTCGGGCCGCCGGGCCCTCCCGGCCCGCCCCGGCGCCTCGCGCAGGC
>JAPKHB010000002.1 GCA_026647295.1 Planctomycetota bacterium
CGCGATGGACGAGGTCCTGGCCATCGAGCCGCACTTCGGGCGCGCGGCGCTGATCCGGGCCGCCGCCCGCCTGCTCTCGGGCACGGGCGACCCCCTTCCCCAGGCCGTCGAGGTGCGCGACCGCCTGCGCGCGTGGCCGGACGACTTCGACGCGCGGCGCCTGGGCGTGATCCTGCGCACGTTGGCCGGCGACGGCACGGTGGCGGCGGAGATCGCCGCGCTGTGCGAGCGCGAGGCGCAGTACTGCGAGCGGCGGATCGCGCACCTGTAGCCGGCCCCGGGCCGCAGAAGGAGGGAGCGTGGGGCAGGAAGCCGCGGGCGCACCGCTGCGCGTCGACTGGACGCTGGCCGAGGCGCCGGAGCCGGGCGCCGGCGGGCTGGCGCCGGGGAGCGTGGCCCGGCGGGTTGCGGCCGGCGCGCCGCTGCTGGAGTGGGTGCGCACGGAGCACGCCGCCGGGCGGCTGGCCTTCCTGGACCTGCCCGAGGCGGTCGAGACGGCCGCCCAGGCCCAGGCCTTTTGCGAGGAGGCGCCGCAGGCCGAGGACGTGGTGATCGCCGGCGTGGGCGGTTCGGCCCTGGCCGCGCGCGTGATGGATGCGCTCGCCCGGGCCGGCGGGCGGCCGCGGCGCCGCCTCCACGTGCTCGACACGGTCGCGCCCCGGGCCGTGGAGGCCTGCTGGAGCGGCCTCGATCCGGGCCGCACCTGGCTGTTCGGGATCTCCAAGAGCGGAACGACGCTGGAGGCGCGGGTGGTCTTCCACCTCCTGGAGGGGCGCCTGCGCGCGGCCCTGGGCGCGGGCGTGCAGCGGCGCGTCGCGGTGGTCACCGGCGAGGAGGACAACGCGCTCCGGCGCCACGCCCGCGAGCACGGCTACCTGTGCCTGCCGATCCCCGCGGGCGTGGGCGGGCGCTACTCCGCGCTCGGCGCGGTCGGCCTGTTGCCGGCCGCGGCCGCCGGCCTTGACCCGGGCCAGTTGCTCAAGGGGGCGGCCGCGGCCCGGCGCCGTGCGCTGGGCGCCGCGGACCTTGCGAACCCGGCCCTCCTGCTCCAGGCCCTCCTCCTCGCCGCGCACGAGTCCGGGCGGCCGGTCCCGGTGCTCTGGACCTATGGCGAGGAACTCGCGCCGCTGGGCGCGTGGTGGGTCCAGTTGCTGGCCGAGAGCCTCGGGCAACGCGGGCCCAAGGGTCCGGTCGGGCCCACCCCGGTCCATGCCCGGGGTCCGGCCGACCAGCACAGCCTCCTGCAACTCCTCGTGGACGGCCCCGACCGGTCCCTGAACTGGTTCCTCCACGAGGCGGACGCTCCGCCCGGGGCGGTCGTCCCCGCCGCGGCCGGGCCCCCCGGGGCCGGCCACACCCTCGGGCGCGTGCTGGCCGCCGAGCGGGAGGCGACCGCGCTCGCGCTGGCGGCGGCCGGGCGCCCGGTGGTGGACCTTGCGCTTGGGCGCTACGACGCCGCGGGCGTCGGCGCCTTCCTCCTGCTGTGGGAGGTGGCCGTCACGCTGGCCGGCCGCGCCCTGGGGGTGGACCCCTTCGGACAGCCGGCCGTGGCGTGGGGCAAGCGCGCCGCGCGCGTGCGCCTGGGCGCAGCCGGGCCCGAAGACGCCGAGGTGGCGGCCGCGCTGGCGCGGCTCGCGGCGCGTCCGCGGCGCGGGTGCTGAACGGCCCTGGCGCCCGCCCTGGGGGCGGGCGCCAGGGCCGCCCGGCGGCGGTCCGGCCTGTGCCGCCTGTCGCCCGGAGTCCGGCTCCGGGCAGGCCCGGACCCGCGCCCGGGCTGGAGGGGCTAGAACGGGATGTCGTCGGCGTAGTCGTCCTGGGGCGTTTCGCGCGCGCCCACCGGGGCGGCCTGGCCGCGGGCCTGCTCGCCCGCGCCCGCGCCCGTGCTGGCGCGGCCGCCGCCCTCGCCGCCGCCGTCGAGGAACTGGAAGCCCTCGGCGACGACGGAGTGCCGGGTGCGCTTCTGGCCGTCGCGCTCCCAGGAGTCGAAGCGCAGCCGGCCTTCGATGAAGATCTGCCGGCCCTTCTTCATGTAGCGGGCGATGGTCTCGCCCGTGCGGCCCCAGGCCTCGACGTCCACGAAACAGGTCTCCTCGACCCGCTCGTTGGTCTCGCGCCGGGTGTAGGTGCGGTTCACGGCCAGGCCGAAGCTCACCACGGCCGTGCCCGAGGGCAGGTTGCGGGACTCCGGGTCGCGGGTGAGGCGGCCGATCAGCAGGACCTTGTTCAGATTCGCCATGTGAGGTGCTCCCATCGATGGGCCCGGTCGGGGCCGGGCCGTGACCCCCGCGCCGCGGCGACCGACGGGGCGCCGGGGATTGCGAGGGTCCTGGTGCGGTCGGGGGCATGCTAGCCTGGGCCACCGACATGGCCTGCCAGGAGGGGGCCCCGCCATGAGTCGCGAACGCCGCCAGCACCCCCGGGTGACCGCCAGTTTCCCCTGCGCCCTGGTCAACGCCAGCGGCCAGGAGGAGTCCTTCGACCTGGTCGACCTGAGCGAGGCGGGCGCGCGGCTCACCTGCGCCTCGCACATCCCCCCGATGACCCGGATCCGGGTCGCGCTGGTGCTGCCGCGCGACCGGGTCAAGCGGCCCCAGAACACCCCGCTCGAGACCGAGGGCGTCGTCGTGTGGAGCCACCGGGGGGACGGCGGGCGCTACGACACCGGCGTGTTCTTCCCGGCCCTGGACGAGGACCAGCGGGCGCTGCTGCGGGCCTACGTGTTCTCGTCGGCCGTGTGAGCGCGCGTCGCGATGGACCCCCCCGGTCCCGCGCAGCGCGATCCCCTGCCCCCGGCGCAGGTGCACCCGACCGCGGTCGTCGACGCGGGGGCGGTGCTGGGCGCGGGGGCGCGCGTGTGGCACTACGCCCACGTCTGCGCCGGGGCGCGGGTCGGTGAGGGCGCGGTGCTCGGGCAGGGGGTGTACGTGGGGCCGGGGGTCCGCATCGGGCCCGGCTGTCGGATCCAGAACCACGTGTCGGTGTACGAGGGCGTGGAACTGGCCGCGGAGGTCTTCGTCGGGCCCAGCGCCGTCTTCACCAACGTGCGCCACCCCCGCGCGCACGTGAGCCGCCGCCACGCCTTCGAGCCCACCCGCGTGGGGCGCCGCGCGACCGTCGGCGCCAACGCCACCATCGTCTGCGGCGTCACGCTCGGGGAGGCCTGCTTCGTCGCGGCCGGTGCCGTCGTCACCCGCGACGTCCCGCCGCGGGTGCTGGTGATGGGGGCGCCGGCCCGGCCGGCGGGCCACGCCTGCGAATGCGGCGAGCGCCTGGCGGCGCCGGCGACGCCGTGCGCGGGCTGCGGCGCCCGCCACCGGCCCCGGCCCGACGGGGGACTGGACCCCGCGTAGGGGGGGCGGGAGCCAGCGTGGCGGCGATCGACGTCTTCTGGACCGCGGTGCACGGGGCCTTCGGCCTGGTCGTGGGCTCCTTCCTCAACGTGGTGATCTGGCGCCTGCCGCGGGGGCGTTCGCTGGTCCACCCCGGGTCGCAGTGCCCCGCCTGCGGGGCGCCGATCGGCTGGCGGGACAACGTTCCGGTCCTCGCCTGGATCCTCCTGCGCGGGCGCTGCCGGCGCTGCCAGGCGCGCATCCCGGCGCGCTACCCGCTCGTCGAGGCCCTCACGGGGGGGCTCTTCGTGCTGGCGGCCCTGGCCTTTCCGGGCGACCGGCCCACCTCGGCCCAGGTGTGCCTGTTCCTGGCCGCCCTGGTGGCCGTGACCTTCATCGACCTGGACCTGCGCCTGATCCCGGACCGGATCACCAAGCCGGGCCTCGTGGTCTTCCTCGTGCTGGCCCCCTTCAGCGCGCTCCACGCGCCGGGCTGGATCGCGGGCCGGCCGGCGCTGGACGCGTGGCTGCACGCCCTGGCCGGAGCGGGCGTCGGGGCCGGCGTGGTCCTGGCCATCCGCTGGCTGGGGAGCCTCGCCCTGGGCAAGGAGGCCATGGGCCTGGGGGACGTGAAGCTGCTGGCCCTGATCGGCGCGGTGGTGGGGCCCTGGCAGGCGCTCATCGCCCTGGTGCTGGGGTCGTTGGGGGGGGCGCTGATCGGGCTGGGCCTCTTCGCCACCGGCCGGCGCCGGCCGATGGACGCCGACCTCAAGCTCGGCGGGCCCGGGGGAGGGCTGCACGCCGCCCGCGTGCGCGTCGACCCCACGGGGATCGAGGTGCACGGCGCGCAGGGGACGCCCCCCGCCCCGGGGGCGGACGTGCGCGTCGACCTCACGCTCCCGGCGCGGCGCATCCTGGAGGACGCCGACGCCCGGCTCCGGTTCCGCGCCCGGGTGGTCCCGCCGGTCCGGGCCGGGACCGTGCGGATCGAGCCCCTGCCGGGGAGCCTCTCGGCGGAGGACGGCGCGCGCCTGGCGATGTTCGCGGGCTCGTACAAGTACATCCCCTTCGGCCCGTTCCTCGCGTTGGGCGGCGCCGCCGTGGCCCTGTATGGGGAGCGGGTCGCCCACTTCATCGCCCACGACTACCCCGCCTGGGTGCGCGGCCTCACCGCCCCGTAGCGCCGGCGACATCGGCCCGGGGACTGCCTTGTCCCGCCCCTTGGGGACAATCGGACAAAAAGCCCCAAGATCCTGTATTTGGTCCTTGACCACCCCGCGCGGCAGGGTTGAATCACGCCATCGAGGTGCCGTCGGAGGCGCGGAGGCGATCGCGAGGCTCTCGCGGTCGGGCCGTCCGCACGCCCGGGGCCGCACGGACGCGCGCAGGAGGCCGTTGGCCCCGCGCCGCCGCGCATCCCCGGGCAAGCGGTCGGGCCTGCGCGCCCTTCGCCGCGGGCACCCATGGGAGGTCGCCATGTCCGCTTCTGCCGCTCGTCACACCGTTTCCCCCGTTCCCGCGCTGGCCCTGCTGGGCGGCGCCCTGCTGCTCGGGCTCACGGGCTGCGCCCGCTCGCGCACCGTCGATCGGGCCAAGGTGCTCGAAGCCGAGAACATCAACTACCGCCAGAAGTCCCGCGCGCTGGAGGGCCAGTTGCGCCAGGCGCACGCGGCCCAGGACGAGGCGCTCGCGCGCGAACAGCAGATCCAGCACGAGATCGCCGTGTTGCGCGACGAGGCCAAGGCCGGCGCGGAGGCGCGCGGGCGGCTGGCCGGCGTGCAGGGCCAGATCGAGGCCGAGCGGGAGCAGCGCGAGGAACTCGAGAGCGAGCTCTCGGCGGCGCGCGCCCGGCTGGCCGAACTCGAGAAGGGCCGCGCCCGGGCGACCGCCCCCGCGGCGGCCGCCCCGCCCGAGACCTACCGCGGGGTCTCCCCCGAGCTCGAGGCCATGCGCCGCGACCTCCAGCAGAACCTCGCGCACTTCAACGTGAAGTCGCTCCCCGTGGAGATCCGCACCGACCGCAACGGCGAGCAGCGCGTGGCCATCGTGCTGCCCGACGCCTTCCCGTCGGGCAAGGCCACCCTGGCCTACAACTCCCAGGCCGTCGCAGCGGTGATGGGGGTGGGGCAGATGATCAAGAGCCAGTACCCCGGCAGCCGCGTCATGGTGCACGGGCACACCGACTCCGATCCGATCCGCAAGAGCGACTGGGGCACCAACGAACGCTTGAGCGAGGCCCGCGCCACGGCGGTGCGCAGCCTGCTCGAGTCGGCCGGCGTGAGCGGCGGGCAGATCGTGGCCCAGGGCCTGGGCGCCGCCCAGCCGCTCGAGGCCGGCAACACCACGCGGGCCAAGAGCCGCAACCGCCGGGTCGAGATCTTCATCAGTCCCCGCTAGCCCTGCCGCCGGGGGCGTGACGGCACGCCTCCGCGGTCCCCGACCTTCCAACCCCCGACCGCATCCACCCTGCGGTCCGCTCCCGCGCGGAGCCTCCGCGCGGGCGGACCTTGACCCCGCGTCCCCTCCGCCGGAGGGGGCGGCGGGTGCCCCGGGCGACCTCTCCCCGCCCGTGGCACCCCTTGCCCTTCCGGCGCCATCGTTGGAGTTCCGCCATGTCGCCTTCCCGCCGCCTCCTTCGTGCCATCCCCCTGCGCGCTGCCGGTGCCGCCGCCCTCGCCGTGTGCCTGGGCACGGGCCTTGGCGCCTGCCGCAGCACCCCGCGCGTCACGCGCACCGCCGCCCCTCCGCCCACGACCCAGGCCTGGCCCGCCCCCGGGTCCTCGGCGGCGCCGCTGCAGCGCGACCTGGACGACGCCAAGTCACTGGCCTACAGCGCCAGCCAGACGGCGGCCGAGGCGCGCCAGCAGGCCGAGGCCGCCCGGATCGAGGCCGACCGGCTCGCCCAGCAGCTCGACGCCGAGCGCAATCGCAACGCGGAACTGGGCGACGAGTTGAGCGACCTGCGCGGGCGGGTCGAGGACCTCACCCGCCAGACGCCCCCGGCCGGCGGGCGTGCGCCCGCCCGCGCCGCCGGCGACCCGCTGGCCGACCTGATGGCCGAGCTCGAGTCCCGCAGCCAGGCCGAGGTCCTGCGCGAGGGCAACCTCGTGGTCGTCCGCGTGACCGACGCCTTCAAGCCCGGCAGCGACTCGCTCAAGAACGACGTCCAGTTGATCACGGCCCTCAACGCCGCCGCCTCGGCCTTGGTGCGCTACCCGGCCGCGTCCGTGAGCGTGGTCGGCCACTCCGACGGCGACCCGATCAAGAAGACGGCCAACAAGTGGGAGGACAACCAGCACCTCTCCCAGGCCCGCGCCCAGCGCGTGGCCCAGGTGCTCGCCCACAACGGCGTCCAGGAGAGCCGGATCACGGTCGAGGGGCGGGGCTTCAGCGACCCGCTGGTGAGCCCCGAATCCTCGCGGGCCGACAAGGCGCGCAACCGCCGGGTCGAGATCCTCATCCGGATGTAGGCCCGCCGGGGGTCTGCCGCTGCGCCCCTTCCGCTTCCGCGCGACCGTCCCCCGCCCCGGGCCCCTTGCGGGAGTGCCGCCCGGGCCCGCCCGCGGGACCCCGGTCCGGGCCCCCGCCCGCCGCAAGGCGCGGGCGGGGGCCCGCTCGGTTCTGGCCCCGGCGAGGGGCCCGGCGCCGGCGCGTGTTCAAGCCGGTCACCACCGCCTGTCGATAGGGCACCACCCGAATCCGGACCGTCGCCGGCCGGGCCCATCCCGGGCCCCGGGGCGGGGTCCCCGCGGAGGTGGTGGGCATGGCCAGCGCGACCATCGAGGAACTGCTGCAGATCCTCGTGGACCGGAGGGGGTCCGACCTGCACATCTCGGCCGGGAGCGAGCCGAAGATCCGGGTCGACGGGCACCTGCACGGCACGGAGCACGGGATGCTCCGCCCGGACGACACCAAGTCGCTGGTCTACTCGTTCCTCACGGCGGACCAGATCGCCCGCTTCGAGCAGGAGTACGAACTCGACCTCTCCTTCGGCATCGACGGGCTCGGGCGCTTTCGCGTGAACGTGTTCTACCAGCGCGGCTCCGTCGGGGCGGTGCTGCGCATGATCCCGGCGGTGATGCGCAACTTCGAGGACCTGGGCCTGCCCCGGGGCATCTGCGAGCAGGTCTCGAGCCTGCCGCGCGGGCTCGTGCTGGTGACCGGCGCCACCGGCAGCGGCAAGAGCACGACGCTGGCGGCCATGATGGACTACGTCAATGAGACGCGCGCCGATCACGTGCTCACGATCGAGGACCCGATCGAGTTCCTCCACCGCAACAAGGGCTGTCTCTTCAACCAGCGCGAGGTCGGCTCGGACACGAAGGGGTTCAAGCGGGCCCTGCGCAGCGCGCTCCGCGAGGACCCCGACGTCGTCCTGGTCGGCGAGTTGCGCGACATGGAGACGATCGAGGCGGCGCTCACGATCGCCGAAACGGGCCACCTGACCTTCGGCACCCTGCACACCAGCGATTGTGTGCAGACGATCAACCGCATCGTGGACGTGTTCCCGTCCCACCAGCAGCAGCAGATCCGCACCCAGCTCTCCTTCACGCTGCAGGCCGTGCTGTGCCAGCAGCTCCTGCCGGCGGCCAGCGGCGTCGGCCGCGCGCTGGCCCTCGAGATCATGGTCGCCAACTCGGCCGTGCGGGCCCTGATCCGCGACGACAAGGCGCACCAGATCTACAGCATCATCCAGACGGGCGGAAAGCTCGGGATGCAGACGATGAACCAGAGCCTGGGCCAGCTCGTGCGGAAGAACGCCATCACCTACGAACAGGCCCTCAACCACTCCAGCGACGTCGAGGACCTGCGGCGCACGCTCGCCCGGGCGTAGCGCCGGAGGTCCCAGGAGGCGCCATGGTCAGCTTCAACCGCCGCATCGTGCGAATCCTCGAGGAGACCGGCGCGGTCGAGATGAGCGTGCTGGCCGAAGCGGCGCAGGTGGCCGCCGCCGGCGAGCGCTCGCTCACCGACCACCTGCTCGAAGCGGGGCGGTTCCGCGAGCCGGACCTGCTCGGCCTGCTGTCGGACCGGCTCGGCGTCCCGCCCGTCGACCTCACCCGGGTGCGCATCCCCGACGAGTTGCGCGAGGTGGTGTCGCCGGACCTGGCGAAGGCGGCCTGCTGCCTGCCGCTCTCCAAGGTGGGCAACCTGCTCACCGTCGCCGTCTCCAATCCCTACGACGTGGTCAAACACGACGACCTGCGGCTGGCCACGGGCTGCGAGTTGCGCCTGGCCCTGGCGCTGGAACCCACGCTGCGCAAGCGCATCGAGCAGTACTACTTCGCCCGCGAGCAGAACCTGGCCCAGATCCTGGACGACGTCGACCCGGAACTCGAACTGGGCCGCCTGGGGGAGCCCGAAGAGGGGATCGTGGACGTGGGCGGGGTCGGCGGCGACGACGCCCCGGTCATCAAGCTCGTCAACCTGATCATCTTCAACGCCATCAAGGGCAAGGCGTCGGACATCCACATCGAGCCCTTCGAGAAGCGCATCCAGGTGCGCTACCGCGTCGACGGCGAACTCGAACTGGCGATGGAGCCGCCCAAGCGGATGCAGAACAGCGTCGTGTCGCGGCTCAAGATCATGGCCGGGCTCGACATCGCCGAGCGGCGCAAGCCCCAGGACGGCAAGTTCCAGGTGCGGGCGGAGGGGCGCGCGATCGACTTCCGCGTCTCGACGCTGCCCTGCGTGCACGGCGAGAAGGTCGTGCTGCGAATCCTGGACGCATCCAACCTCGCCCTCTCGCTGGACAAGCTGGGCTTCGAGGAGAAGGCGCTCAACGACTTCCGCGAGGCCATCGCCAGCCCGTACGGGATGATCCTGGTGACGGGCCCCACCGGCTCGGGCAAGACGACCACGCTGTACAGCGCGGTCAAGGAGATCATGACGCCCGACGCCAACTTCGTGACGGTGGAAGACCCGGTCGAGTACCAGATGGAGGGCCTCAACCAGGTCCAGGTCAACGTGAAGAGCGGGCTCACCTTCGCCGCGGCCCTGCGGTCGATCCTGCGCCAGGACCCGGATACGGTCATGATCGGCGAGATCCGCGACACCGAGACGATCGAGATCGCCATCAAGGCCGCGCTCACCGGCCACCTGGTGCTCTCGACCCTGCACACCAACGACGCGGCCGGGACCATCTCGCGCATGGTGGACATGGGGGTCGACCCCTTCATGGTGGCGTCCTCGACCCTGCTCGTCTCGGCGCAGCGGCTGATCCGCCGGCTGTGCCCCCACTGCCGCGACGCCTACGACGCCAAGCCCGAGCGACTGCTGCACGTGGGCTACACGCAGGCCGAGGTCGACCAGCGCCGCCCGATCTACCGGGCCAAGGGCTGCGGGCGCTGCACCAACGGCTACTCCGGGCGCTTCGCGCTGCTGGAAACGCTGCCCGTCAGCGAGGCCATCAAGCGCATGATCGTGGACGGCCACTCGGCGATCGAGATCCGCAACCGCGCCCTGGAGGAGGGCATGATCTCGCTGCGCCGCTGCGCGCTGCTCAACGCCCTGCGGGGCAACACGTCCATCGAAGAGGTGCTGCGCGTGACCTTGAGCGACGACCGCTCCGGGCTCGCGCGGCGCATGTCCGAGGCCGCTGAGTGAGGCGCGCGCCGAACCCGCCCCCGCGCTGCGGCTAGCCGCACAGGAGTCCCATGCCCAGCTTCAAGTACAGCGCCCTTGGCACCGACGGCCGCACCGTCCACGGCGCCCTGGACGCGCCGAGCCAGTCCGAGTTGCTCGATGAGCTGCGCAAGCGCAGCCTGATGCCCCTCAAGGTCGAGGAGAAGCGCCGGGGCGGCCGCGCCCCCGCGGCGCCCGCCGGCGGGGGGGGCGCGGCGGCCCGGGGCGGCCTCTTCGGGCTCACGCTGGGCGGCGTGCGCCCCGGCGTACGGCGCAAGGAAGAGGTGGTGATCTTCACCCGCCAGCTCGCCACGATGATCGGGGCGGGCATCCCGATGCTGGAGTGTCTGGAGATCCTGCGCGAGCAGGCGGGCTCGAAGCAGTTCCACCTGCTCCTCGGCGAGGTCATCGACCACGTGCGGGCCGGCCAGGACCTGAGCAGCACGCTGGCGCGGTACCCGAAGGTGTTCTCCGACGTGTTCGTGAGCATGATCCGCGCCGGCGAGGCGTCCGGCCAGATCGACGACATCCTGCTACGCCTGGCGGACTACCTGGAGGCCACCGCGCGCCTCAAGCGCGAGATCAAGGCCGCCATGACCTACCCGGTCGTCTCGCTGGTCATGATCTTCGGCATCACGGGCTTCCTGATGATCGCCATCGTGCCGAAGTTCAAGGAGGTGTTCCAGCAGATGGGGGTGGAACTCCCCGCGCTCACCCGGGGCACGCTGGCCGCCTCGGCCTTCTGCGAGGAGAACTGGGCCCTGATGATGGCCGGGCTGGTGTTCCTGATCGGCCTGTGCTCGATCTGGAAGCGCACCGAGAAGGGGAGCTACCAGTGGGACTGGCTCATGCTCCACCTGCCGATCTTCGGCGTGCTGTTCCAGAAGGTGGGCCTCTCGCGCTTCTCCAAGACCTTCTCCACGATGCTCAAGTCCGGCGTGCCGATCCTGGGTGCGCTGGAGATCGTGGCCGACACCTCCGGCAACCGGATCATCTCCGACGCCGTGCTGGCCGCGCGCGAGAACGTGCGCCAGGGCGAGGGGCTCCAGGGCCCGCTGTCGGAGAGTCCGGTGTTTCCCCCGATGGTGACCCGGATGGTCGGCATCGGCGAGAAGACGGGTTCGCTCGAGTCGCTGCTCGAGAAGATCAGCGAGTTCTACGACGACCAGGTGCGCAGCACGGTCAAGCAGCTCACCAGCCTGATCGAACCGCTCATGATCGCCGTCATGGGCGTGATGGTCGGCACGATCTGCCTCGCCGTGTTCCTGCCCATCTTCGAGCTGCAGAAGCAACTCGCGGCCCGCTAGCCGCGGGGGAGTGTACAGTCCGCGCGGCCGCGCGGAGCGCAGCGGGTGGGGCGTCTCGGTGCGCGAAGGCCCTGGAATGATGCACCGGAGCCTGGCTCCACCGTGAGGGGTGCAGGGGGGGTACGGAATAGCCACCCTGCCGCGTAGCCGCCGCCTGGCGGCGGCGCAGCGCACAGTCCGCGCGGCAGCGCGGAGCGCAGCGGGTGGGGCGTCTCGGTGCGCGAAGGCCGTCGAATGATGCACCGGAGCCTGGCTCCGTACGGTAGATCGAGGGGCGCGGCGGCGTGCGCGGCGGGCGGTAGGCTGGGCGGCTCCGGAGACCTGTCGTGAACGAGTCCGTCGCCCGTGCTTCCTTCCGCAAGCGCCACCCGGTGCTGGCCCGGGGGCTGCTCTTCGGGCTGGGCGGCGGCGCGGCGGCGCTGCTGCTCGTGCTCCTGTCCGAGCGCGAGGCCGTGGACCGCGCGGACCGCCGGGCGGCGCTCCAGGCGCGGATCGAGATGCTCCCCATCGCCTTTGCCGCCGACCGGAGCGGCAAGGTGCTCTGGGAGGCCCTGGAGGCCCCGGACCTCGCGCCGAAGGGGCTCCCGGCGGAGTTCCTGCCCCGCGTGCTGCGCTGGCGGGGCTCGCGCTCGCCGCCCAGGGCCGGGGCGAGGAGGCCGACGCGGCCTACGGCGCGGCCTGGATGCTCGACCAGCCCCGCCGCGAGGTCGGGGCCCTGCTCGTCGAGTGGGCCAGCGCCCGGCTCCTCCTGGGCCGCCCGGAGGACGCCCTGTTCCTGCTGGACCGCTCCCAGGTGGTGGGCAGCGGCCCCCTGGGCCTGCTGGGGGTGGCGGTGCGCAGCCTCGCCGAGGCCCGGCTCGGGCGGGCGGGGGAGGCGGCGGCGCGGCTCGAGGCCGCGCTGGCGGCGCTCGACGTGCCCCTTCCCGACGAGCCGCGGGACTGGGTGTGCCCGGTCGAGTGGGGGTGGGCCGAGGCGGCCGTCACGGCCACCGAACACCTGGTCGACCTGCGGGGGGAAGTCCGGGCTCCGGGGGCCTGGGTGCGCCTGGCGGCGCTGGCGCCCGGGCACTTCGAGGCCCAGTGGAAGGCGGCCCGGGGGCTGCGGACGGCGGGCGAGCCCGAGGCGGCGCTCCAGGCCTGGGCGCGGGCGGCCGCGCTCGACCCCGACGGGGCGCGGGCGCTGGCCCGCCGCGACCCGGACCTCGGGGAACTGGAGGCCCGGCGGGCCCAGGGGTCGGCCGGTGGGGAGGCTCCTGACCCGGCGCTTCAGTCCGGGCCCGGGACCGGTCGATAGGGCGCGCGGTCCGAGGAGGTCTCACCCGCCTCCGAGGGCCGGGACTGGACGGCGTCCTCCCCCCAAGGAGGTCCCTGCCCGGCGTTTCGCCCGACCCGTGGCGAGACGCAAGGGGCAGGAGGCCGGGCCGCAAGCGGCCCGGTCCGAGTCGTCCGGCTCCCCGGACGGGTCCGGACCCCTTCAACCATCCCTTCGGAGCACTCCCTCATGTCCCGCAAGCAAGCTGGCTTCACCCTGATCGAGCTGATGATCGTGATCGCGATCATCGCCATCATCGCGGCGATCGCCATCCCGAACCTCCTGGCCGCGCGCCTGTCGGCCAACGAGACGGCGGCGATCGCGACGCTGCGCAACATCATCTCCGCCCAGGCCCAGTTCCAGCAGGGCGCCAAGGCGGACACCGACAACGACGGCACCGGCGAGTACGGGGGCTTCATCGAACTGTCCGGCGCCGCCGCGGGCCGGATGGCCGCCCCGCTGGTCCCGCCGGTCCTGTCGGGCGCCTTCCGCGTGCTCAACGCCAACGGCGAGGTGAGCCGTTCGGGGTACTTCTTCCGCGTGTACCTCCCGGACGACGCGGGTGACGGCGTGGGCGAGCCCCAGGTGGGTTACGCCGACGACGGATCGCTGAACGGCGACCTGGCCGAGACGACCTGGTGCTGCTACGCCTGGCCGGTGAACTACAACCAGAGCGGCAACCGCACCTTCTTCACGAACCAGGGCGGTGACGTGATCGCCACCGAGGACAGCGCCTACAGCGGGACGGGTGCGGGCCCTGCCGCCGAGGCGGCCTTCCAGGCCGGCACGGCCATCACCGGCAGCGTCGCCATCGGTGTGGCCGGCGTGGACGGCAACACCTGGAAGCAGGTCAACTAGGCCATCTCCGCTCCGCGCGGAGTCCGGCGCTCGCCGGGCCCCCCGCCGGTTGGGACCCTCGCCGGAGCCGGGATCCGCCTCGCGGAGCCCGGCTCCGGCAGTTGCTGCGGGTGCGGGCGCGGAAGGCCCCCGGGGCGTGACCTCGAGCCCGCGGCGGGCGAGGAGGGGCCGTGGCTGCCGCCTCGCGCCCGCTCGAGTGGCTGACCCTCGCCCTGGCCCAGGGACTCGGCCGGCGCCTGGCCTGGCGGATCGTGGCCGACCTGGGCTCGCCCGGGGCCGTGCTGCGGGCGCCGCGCGGGCGCCTGGTCGAGCGCCTGGGTGCGGCGCGGGCCGACGCCCTGCGGGCGGGGCTGTGCGAAGCCCGCGCCCGGCGGGCGCTGGGGGCCGCGCGGGCCGCCGGCCAGCGGGTGCTCACCCCGGCTGCCCGGCGCTGGCCCGCGGCCCGCCTGGCCGGGCTTCACGATCCGCCGCTGGCCCTGTTCGCCGTGGGGCGGCGTCCGCCGGCCGCCGCGCCCGTCGCCGCGATCGTGGGCACGCGCGAGGCCTCCCACTACGGCCTGGCGATCGCCCGCGCCCTCGGCCGTGACCTGGTGGAGGCCGGGGTGTGGGTGGTGAGCGGGATGGCGCTCGGCGTGGACGGGGCCGCGCACGAGGGCGCGTTGGAGGCGCGGGCGACGCGCGGGGCCGCGACCCTGGCCGTGCTCGGGACCGGGGCGGACGTCGCCTACCCGCTCGCGCACCTCGCGCTGCGCCGCCGGATCGCGGCGCAGGGCGGCCTGCTCACCGAGCACCCTCCGGGCACGGCGCCCGAGCGCCACCACTTCCCGCAACGCAACCGGCTGGTCGCGGCGCTAAGCGACGTGGTGGTCGTGGTGGAGGCGCCGGCCCGCAGCGGGGCCCTGCTCACCGCCCGCGACGCGCTGGAACTCGGTCGCGACGTGCTGGCCGTGCCCGGTCCGGCGGGCTCGGGTCGCCACGCCGGCTCCCACCGCCTCCTGCGCGAAGGGGCCGGCCTGTGCGAGGGGGCCGCGGACGTGCTGCGGGCGCTTCGGCTCGACCCGGAGCGCCCGGTCCCGCCGACGGCGGGCGCGGGCCCGGGCGCGCCCCTCGCGGAGGCCGAGCCGTTGGCCGCCTTCCTCGACCCCGCGGAGCCGCTCGCCCTCGACGAGCTGTGCCGGCGGGCCGGCGCGCCGGCCCGCGAGGCGCTGCTCGCCCTGGCGCGCCTCGAGTCCGAGGGCCGCGTGCGCCGGGTGGGCGGAGGCTGGCAACTCGTCGGCTGACGCGCGGGCCGTCAGGCGAAGAGGCGGGCGATGAGGTGGATCACCAGGCCCACCGCCAGCACCCCGGCCGTGAGCATTCCCAGCGAACGTAGCACCTGGCGGGTCGCCTCGCGCGCGTCCTGGGCCCCGCACGCGCCGAGCACCACCGCGATGGCCACCAGCGCCGGCGGAAGCCAGAGGAGGTCGGCCAGGCTCACGCGCCGCCCTCCGCGGGCCCGGGGCCGAGCGGGAAGGGAAGCGCCAGCGGGGTGTCGGCCGGCCGCCGCGCGTCGGCGTCGGCCCCGACCCCCGGTTCGCCCTGGGGCGCGAACGCGGCCCCCTCCACGGGCGGCACGTACCGCTCGGCTTCCTCCTCGCGTGCGGCGAGGATCTCGCCCAGCGCAT
Organism: Planctomycetota bacterium; assembly: GCA_026647295.1. GTDB lineage: Bacteria > Planctomycetota > PLA2 > PLA2 > JAEUHO01 > JAPKHB01. Next base: position 15,095 of record JAPKHB010000002.1, read on the forward strand.
CGCACACCGCCACGAGGTTGAGCAGGCCCGCGACCGCGCAGTACAGGCGGGCCACCTCCAGGTGCGGGAGGAGGACCCCCGTGGCGTCGGCGGGGCCGAGTTGCAGCACCAGCGCCGTCGGGCCGCCGATCAGGGCGTGCGCGACGAACTCCAGCTCGTAGGTGCGGGGATTGACGGCCGTGAACCCGGACAGCGCGAGCCCGCCCAGGTACAGGAGCCCGATCGCCAGGCCCATGCAAAGGCCCCGGCCCGGGCGCCCCACGTAGGCCTGACCCAGCCCCGGGACCAGCCACCCGAGCACGCCGGCCAGGAACAGGGAGCGGGCGGCGAGCGGCGGGGCCATGGGAGGCAGATTATCGGGCCCGGTACGGTCCCCCTGCCGATAATCGGGTGCGTGAGCGGCGCCGGTCCCCTCCCCGAGACGACCCCGCACGAGACGACCCTGCGCGTGCGCTACGGCGAGGTGGACCGGATGGGGGTGGTCTACCACGCGCACTACCTGGCGTACTTCGAGCAGGGGCGCACGGAGTTCCTGCGCGCCCGCGGCCGCGCCTACCGGGACGTCGAGGCGGACGGGAGCCTGCTCGTGGTCGTCGAGACGGGCCTGCGCTTCCTGCGGCCGGCGCGCTACGACGACCTGCTGTGCGTGCGCACGCGGCTGGCCGAGGCGCGGGGCGTGCGCCTGCGCTTCGAGTACGAGGTGCGCCGCGGCGAGGACCTGCTGGCCACCGGCTACACGGTGCTGGCCCACACGGACCGCGCGGGGCGCCCGTGCCGGCCCCCCGCCGACCTGGCCGCGTTCAGCGCGCCGCCCGGGCGGGGCCCGCCGCCGCCTGCCAGGCGGTGAACCACTGGGTCCAGGCCCGCGCGCCGATCCCGAGCGCGTCGATCTCGGCCGAGGTGAGCGGCCGGCCCTGGAGGCGGTTGGCGTAGGTCACGAGCAGGTCGCGGATGATGTGCTTGCTCTCCTGCGGGGTGTCGTGCAGGAGGCGTACGACGGGCGCGAAGCCGTGGGGCGTGCCGCGGCGCTCCAGGCCGGCCGCCGCGGCCCAGCGCACGCGCATGTCGGCGTCCGTGGCCAGTTGCACGAGCGGCGGCGTCGGGTCCACCCCGCGCAACGCGCCCAGGGCGCGGGCCGCGTGCAGCCGGACCACCGCCTCACGGTCGTTGGCCAGGCCCGCCAGCCCCGCCAGCGCCTGCTGCTCGAGCGCGACGGGGGGCGCCGGCGCGCCGGCCCGCGCGCGCGCATCCAGCACCGCCGCGAGCGCCAGCGGCGCGTAGCGCCGCACGGGCGGGGGCTGGAGCCGCTGCGAGAGCACGACCAGCGCCTCGAGCGGCGTGTCGGGATCGGCCCTAAGCCGGAGCGCGACCAGCGCGTTGCCGGCCAGTTCGGCGTCGCCGGCCTCGAGCGCCTCGAGCAGCAGGCGGGTCGCCTCTGGCCGGCTCGCAAAGGCCAGCGCGCTCACGCCCAGGTAGCGGGCCCGCAGACCCGCCCGTCCCGCCGCCGCGGCGCTCACCTCGCCGAAGCCGGCGTCCACCTCGCCGCGGATCCGGGTGGCCAGGGCGTCGGCCCGGGCCCCCTGGCCCTCCGCCCGGGCCACGTCCCACTCGGTGATCCAGAGGTCGAGCCGGGCCAGGCGTTCGCTCACCGGCTCGGGCTCCAGGGGCCGGCCCCGGGCCGTGCTCCGGGCGCGGGCGCCGCTCGCCGCCGGCCCGTCGCCGGTCTGCTGGCAGGCCGGGAGGGCAAGGAGCAGCGCCGCCGCGCCGACCGTCAGGTTCAGGGTTCTGCGCCGCATGCGTTCCTCCACCGGGTCGCCCAGCCTACCCCCTCTGACGCGGGCCGCCGCCCGGACCGGCCCGGGGGGCCGGCGGACGGTCGCGCGGCGGGCCGGATCCGGTCGGCCGCCGGGGGGCCGCGAACCGGGCTGGCAGGGCGGCCCAGCGGGCGTCAGGATCCCGCCATGCGGCGCGTCGCCATCCTGCACCATCCGCTCCAGGACCCCCGCCGCACGCTGCTGGGCCACGTCGCCCGGCGCTGGGTGGCCGCCGGCGTCGAGGTGCTCTACCTCTGCGACCCCGCGCAGCACCGGGACGCCGACCTGGCCATCCTCCACGTCGACCTGACGCGCGTCCCCGACCCCTTTGCGGCGTGGGCGCGGCGCTTCCCGCGGACCCTGAACGGGCGCCCGCCGGAGGTCCGCAAGCGCGCGGTCAGCACGAACCTCGTGCGACCGGGGGACGGATGGGGGGGGCCGGTGATCGTGAAGACGGACCTGAACTACGGTGGGCGGCCGGAGCGGGCGCTGGCCAAGCGGCGGCGGGGCCGTTGGCGGCGGGTCCTGGGGCGCGTGATCGGTGGGGTCGCCGACCCGAACGTCGCCGGCCGCCTCCCGCATCCGGCCCGCTACCCGGTGTACCCGGACGCTGCCACGGTGCCCGCCGCAACGTGGGCCGACCCGGCGCTGGTCGTGGAGCGGTTTCTCCCCGAGCGGGTCGGCTCGCACTTCGCCCTGCGCAAGTTGTGGTGCCTGGGCGACCGCACCCTCGCTTGGCGCGCGCTGGGGACCTGCCCGGTCGTCAAGGCGTCGTGCATCGTGCGCCGCGAGCCGATCGCCCCCTCGGCGGCGGTCGACGCGTGGCGCCGCGCGCGCGGGCTCGACTACGGCAAGGTGGAGTACGTGCAGCCGGGGGCGGAGGAGGTGGTGATCGACCTCAATCCAACGCCCGGACTTGGCGGCGCGGGGCTCCCGCCGGCCGCGGCGCCCCTGGTCGAGTTCCTCGCCGCAGGGCTCGACGCCCTGTGGCCCCGCCCCGGCGCTCACGCCCCGTAGGGGTCGACGTCGTAGGACTCCTCCACGCGGGCGCGCGGGCGGGGGGCGGCGCGCAGCGCCGCCAGCACGCGGGCGATCTCGCGGTGGTCCGGCGCCTTGACCAGGATCTGCTCGCGCCACTGCCCCTGGACGCGCGCGACCGGCGGGGGCGCGGGGCCGAGCACCTGGCAGCCCGTGCCGGCGTGGCGCACGGCGCGCTCCTGCACGGCGCGGGCGCGCGCCGCGACCGCCTCGGGGGACGCGCCGCGCACCAGCACCCGCAGCAGGCGCGCGTAGGGGGGGTAGGCGTGCGCCCGGCGCTCGCGCAACTCCTCGGCCGCGAAGGACTCGAAGTCCTGGGCCGCCGCCCAGCGCACGGCCGGGTGGTCGGGCAGGCGGGTCTGGATCACGACGCGCCCGTCGCGTTCCCCGCGGCCCGCCCGGCCCGCCACCTGCGCCAGGAGTTGGAAGGTGCGCTCGTTGGCCCGCAGGTCGGGTTGTGCGAGCGACAGGTCCGCCGAGACGATCCCGACCAGGGTCACGCCGGGAAAGTCCAGCCCCTTGGCGAGCATCTGCGTGCCGACCAGGATGTCGACCTCCCGCCGCCCGAAGCGCCCGAGCACCTCCTCGTAGGCCTCCCGGCGCGTCATCGTGTCGCTGTCCATGCGCGCGACCACCGCCCCCGGGGCGATGCTCGCCAGTTCCGCTTCGATGGTCTGGGTGCCGGCGCCCCGCAGCGCGAGCCCGGGCAGCGCGCACTCGGGGCACGCGCGTGGCAGCGCCCGTTCGTGGCCGCACAGGTGGCACAGCGCCCGCGTCTCGCTGCGGTGGTAGGTCAGGGCGAGGTCGCACTCGGTGCAGCGCAGCACGAAGCCGCAGCGCGCACAGGCCGCGCTGGTGGCAAAGCCGCGGCGGTTCTGGAACAGGATGGCCTGGCCGCCCTCGGCGAGCGCCTCGCGCAGCCGCACCCGCAGCGTGCGCGAGAAGCGCGAGCGCCCGCCCGGCTGCTCGTCGGGTGCGCCCACGTCCACGACCTGCACCGTGGGCAGGCGGCGCCCGGGGACGCGCTCCCGGAGCCGCAGCAGGCCGTAACGGCCCTCCTGGGCGTTGGCCCAGCTCTCCAGCGCGGGCGTCGCGCTGCCCAGCACCACCACCGCGCCCGCGTCCCGCGCGCGCACGAGCGCCACGTCACGGGCGTGGTAGCGCGGCGCGTTCTGTTGCTTGAACGAGGTCTCGTGCTCTTCGTCCACGACCACCAGCCCCAGGCGCGGAACGGGGGCGAACACGGCGCTGCGCGGCCCGATCACCACGTCGACCTCGCCGGCGCGGATGCACCGCCAGGCCGCGGCGCGCTCGGCCTCGCCCTGGGCCGAGTGCAGCACCGCGACGCGCTCGAAGCGGGCCGCAAAGCGCGCCACCGTCTGGGGCGTGAGCGCGATCTCCGGCACCAGCACGAGCGCCTGGCGGCCCTGGCGCCGGGCGGCCTCGATGGCGCGCAGGTAGACCTCCGTCTTGCCGGAGCCGGTCACGCCGAGGAGGAGGAAGGCGGCGTAGCCCCCGGCCCCGAGCGCCGCCTCGATGCGCTGGAGCGCCCGCACCTGTTCGGCCGTCGGCGTGGGCGGCGGCGCGGGGGGGCCCGGCGCGCGGGTGGCCGCGACCAAGGGGTCCGCGACGTCCCGGCGCCGGGCGAGTTCGACCAGGCCCCGGCGCGCCAGCGTGCGCACGGGCGAGGCCGAGACCCGCGCGGTCTGGAGCAACGCGCCGAGCGGCAGCCAGTCGGCGGCGCGGACCAGGTGGCGCAGCACCCGGCGCTGCGCGTCGGCGAGGTCTTCGGCCTGTGCCTGCCACGCCGCGGCGCCCTCGGGCGTGGCGCGGGCCTCCACGCGTTCGCGCCCGGCCCGCCGGTGGCGCACGCCGCGCGGGAGCATGGCCGCCAGCGCCTCGCCGAGCGAGGCGCCGTAGTAGCGCGCGACGAAGCGGCCGAGTTCGAGCAGGTCGGGCCCGAGCACCGGCTCCGCGTCGGGCGCGTCCAGGACGTCGAGCACGCGCCCCGGGCGCGGCGGCGCCGGCGCCTCGGCCACGATGCCCACGCGCGGACGCCCCCGGAAGGGGACCCGCACCCGGAACCCGGGGCCGGCCCGCGCGCACAGCGCCGCCGGCACGCGGTAGGTGAAGAGCGTGTCCAGCGGGAGGTCGAGGGCGACGCCCACCAGGGCGGCCTTGGGCGGCGCAGCGCATGGCGCCGCGCGAGAAAGGAATTGGGGAGCGCCCATGCCCCGCGCAGTCTACGGCCCCCCGCACACGGTCCGGCCGCCGGGACCGGGGACCGCGGCCCGGCCGGCCGGCCCCCGGGTCAGCCGCCGGCTCCGCGCACGACGCGCGCCACCACGCGCAGGCCGGTGCCGTCGGTCAACACCTCGCCTTCGATCGGGCCGCCGGCCAGCACGGCGAGCAGCCCGCCGGGTTCGAGCGCCGCGCCCAGAAGCGCCGCGGCGCGCCCGGCGTGGATGCGGAACGTGGCCACGAGCACGTGGCCCGCGGGCGCGGCGAGCCTGCGGACCGAGGGGGCCAGCCACTCCCTCGCCAGGCCCGCCGCGTACGCTTCCGGCGACGGTCCGAGCGCCAGGACCTCCACCGCGCCTTCGCCTTCGCCGAGCCGCTCACGCCGTAGCCGCGCACCCGCGCCCGGCAGGAGGCCGGCCCCGTCCGCTTCCGGGCCGGGCGGCGTGGGGCCCGCCGCCGCTTCGCGCGTGTTCCCCGGTTCGGGCAGCGGGCCGAGCAACGCCGTGAGGTCCGGCAGGGCGCCGGCCGGCGCGATCACGCCAAGGTCCAGGGTCGCCCCCGTGCCGCGGGCGTGATCCGCGTACACGAGCAGCGGGGCGTCGGGCTCCGGGGCGCCGAGCCCGTGCGAAAGTTCCGCCACCGCATCCGGCAGGGCCTCGGCGTGGGTGAGCCGCACCCCGAGGTGCAGGAGCGCGAGGGCCAGCGCGCGACGGGCCGCGCCGCCGGTCACGTACAACTCCCATGGCGCGCGCGCCGGGGCGGCCGGCAGCGCCCGGGCCGGGGCCGCGGCGCGCGCCGCGGCCAGGGCCTCGGGCAACGGCGAAGCCGTGCGCGGCCAAAGGTCCACCTCGACGCGCCCCTCGGCCTCGTAGGCGTGGAGTTCGGCCCGCTCCCAGCCGTCCAGGATCGCGCCCAGCGCGCGCCCACCCGGCAGCGTGACGACCACGTCGGACCCGCTCCCCGCGGGCGACGCCGCGTCGACCCGCAGCCCGAGGAAGCCCAGGATGGAGCGCCACGGGGGCAGGTCCGCGCGGGCCAGCGCCAGCGCGGCCAGGCCGGCGAGGTCGGCCGCCACCGCGAGGTCGGCGCCGCGCCCCAAGGGCATGAGGCCGCCTCCGCCGAGGCGGCGCACGGCGGCCCGGTCCGCGCCGATCGCCGCCCAGTCCCCGCGCCGTTCGAGGTGCTGGGCGTGGCGCAGGAAGCCGCGCTCGACGCGCGCGGTGTCGTTGAAGTGGGCTTCGAAGGCCTGCGCGTCCTCGACCGGCAGGATGGCGAGCGTCTCGTCGCGCAGGCGGTCCACGGGCAGCCACACCTCGAGCACGGGGCGGGTGCGCGACACGCCCGTGAGTTCGGGCAGGTTGCGGGCCTGGGCCAGCCGGTCCCGCACGGGCGGGGCGCCGGGGCCGCGGGGTCCGGGGGCGAGGCGCTCGTAGGCCGGGAGGTCCCGGTAGCGCCAGGTGACCACGGCCCCCGGCGGCGCCAGGGCCCCGGCCCGCGGGGCGGGGGCGAGCAGCGCGTGTCCGACCGCGTAGAGCCCACCCAGGAGGGCGGGCAGCAGGATCCAGAACGCGGGCGGAAGGCGGCGCAGGGGCGACATGGCGGGGGGTAGGATAGCGGTGGCCTCCCGGGGCCGGCGTCGCCGGGCCGCGATTCGCGGGCGGAATTCGGGGCGGACGGGTCGGTCCCCGCCGGTAAGGGTGACGGGCGGGCCCGTGGCGCGCGCCTGCGCCGCCATGCCCCCGCCCCGCCCCGCCCCGTTCCGGCGCCGGACCCGAGGATGCTGGCCGAACTCACCCACCTCCGCGAGCGCTACGACGCGATCCTGCTCGACCTGGACGGGACCTTGCTCGACGGCGAGGCCCGGCTCACCGAGCGCACCCGCCGGGCGGTGCGCTGCCTGTGCGACGCGGGCTTCTTCGTCGTGCTGTGCACCGGGCGCAGCGTGGCCGGCACCGAGCCCATCCACCGCGCGCTCGGGCTCACGACCCCGGTGGTGACCTACAACGGGGCCTGGATCGGCCCGCTCGGCGGGGCGCCCGTGCGCTACCGCCCGATCGACGCGACGGCGCTGCCGGCCCTCTTCGCCGCCGAGGCCGAGGCCTTCTTCTCGTTCCGCCACCGCCGCGAACGCAAGTACACGGTGATGACCACCCACCCGGACCACGAGAGCGTGGCGGCCTGGTACGAGCGGGTCGTGCGGGTGGACCACCCGAGCCTCCTGCCCCAGGACGACCTCCTCCGGGTGAGCCTCTTCTTCGACGAGGCGGCCTTCGAACCCGGGGAGGGCACCGGGACGGTCTGGTGGCGGCTCCCCGAGGAGGCCCGCCAGGCCCTGCGCCTTGAGACCTTCCCCTTGCGCATCTTCCCGGCCTACCGCGACAGCCGGCTCCTGCTCTTCGAGGTCCAGGGCGCCGGCCGCGGCAAGGCCGAGGCCTTCGAGTGGCTGGCCAGCGAGCACGGCATCCGGCCCGAGCGCACCATCGCCGTCGGGGACCAGCACAACGACGTGACCATGCTGGCCGAAGCGGGCCTCGCCGTGGCGGTGGGCAACGCGATCGTCGCGGCGCGGGCGCAGGCGCACCTGCTCATCGGCCCTCACGACCGGGAGGGGCTCGCGGAGTGGATCGAGCGCGGCGCCCCCCTGGCCGGCCGCGCGGAGCGCGGCCGGCTGGCGGATGGCGCGTGAGCCTCGCGCTCTCGACCCGTGCGCTTGGCGCGGCCCCGGACCTCGCGGCCGCGGCGCTCGAGCGCGCCCGCGCGCTGGGCTGCCGGGGCCTCTTCCTCGCCTGGCCCTGGCGGCTGGGCGCCGCCGCCGCCCAGGGCCTGCGCGCCGAGGGGGTCGAGGTCGCGGGGGCGCAGGTGGACCTGGATCCGGGCGCGCCCGCGGAACTCGCCGCCCGGCTGGAGCGGGCGCTGGAGGAGGCCGCGCGGCTGCGCCCCGCGGCCCTGGTGGTGGACGGGATCGGCGCGCCCGCGCCCCTTGCGGCGGGCGTCCAGACCCTGGCCCGGGCGCTGCACGGGCCGCTCAAGGCCGGCGCCCCGCTCGCGGTGCGCGACGGCGGGGGGCCGGGGGCGTGGCTCGCCGGCGAAGCCCTGGAGTGGCTGCTCTCCGACCTGCCCGGGCTCGGGCTCTGGGTGGACCCGGCCCGGCGGCACGCCGGGGGCGAAGCCGCCGCCGACGGCCTGGATCGCGCGGCCCGCCGCTGCGCCGGGGTGTTCGTCCACGCGCGCACCGAGGCCGGCGACGGAGGACACCCGCAGGAGGCCGGCGTGCCCTGGGAGGAGGTGGCCGAGCGCCTCCCCACGCGCGTGCCCTGGGTGCTCGACCTTGGCGCCTCCCTGTCGGCAGAGGACGCGCGTGACGCCTTGCGCTACCTTCGCAGCCTCCTTGGATGAACCGGAGCGCCGCGATGGGTCAGCCCGCGTCCCCTTCGACCGCCGCCGCGCCCGCCGGGGCGCACGACCTGCCGCCCGCGCCGACCGTGCGCCGGATCACGCCCGCGTGGCAGGACTTCGAGGAGGACCCGCCCGCGCCGGCGCTCCTGTGGCCGGTGTTCTGGGCCGGGGTGGCGCTCCTCGTCTGGGCGCTGATCTAGCCCGCGGGCGGCTCACTCCAGTTCGCGCACGCAGCGGAAGCCGGTCGTCGGATGGCGCGCGCCGGCCTCGAGCGGGCGCAACCGGTAGATGGCGCCCTCGTCGGGCTCGTCGCCGACGCCCGCGCCCTTGACCAGGAGCACGCCTTCGCCCAGTCCCCCCTCGCTGGGCAACACCCACTCGCGGGCGTTGCCCAGCAGCCCGAGCACGCCGTAGGGGGCGCGGTCGACCGCCCCCTGCCCCGCCGCCTTGAGCGGGGGCTCGAGTTCGGCCAGGAGGTCCGGGCCCGCGTGCGCTCCTCCGGGCAGGTCGTCGCCCAGCAGCGCGCCCGCGGCGAGCACCCATTCGGCTTCGGTGGGCAGGCGCACGCGGGCCCCCTCGCGCCCGGCGCGCCAGGCCGCGTAGGCCCGCGCGTCCTCGGCCCGCACCCCGACGACGGGCACCGCGTCCAGCCCCGCCTCGGGCCGCGGGGGGCCGGCGCCGTCCTCGGCGGCCCGGAACCCGGTGGGCGGCGTGCGCTCCGCGCGCTCCGCCGGGCCGAGGTCCGCCAGGAAGGCCGCGTACTCGGCGTGGCTCACCTCGGCGCGGTCGATCAGGAAGGGGACCACCTCCGTGGGGGCGGCGCTGGGCTCGGCGAAGGGGCGCTCGCGCACGCGAACCCGACCCCCCGGAACGAGCGCCATGCCCGCCGGCACCTGGGCCGCCCTGAGCGGCACGCGCACCGTGAGCAGCGGCGGCTCGCGGTCGGGGTCGCGGTCGTTGGGGCGGATCACGAGCGGGATGGCGAGCGGAAAGCGGATCGCCCCGCCGTCCACGCGGACCTCGTAGCGGCCCGGCGCGAGCGCCACCTCGCCGGGCTCGACCTCGCGCGCCGCGGCCGGCTCGCCGTCCAGGTCGTGCAGCTCCAGCCGGCTGCCCGCGGCGACTTCGATGGCCACGCGCGGCGGGGCGAAGCGCCGGCGCACGAAGGCCAGGCGCTCCCGCACGGCGGCCACGTCCGGCGTGTCCGGTTCGTCGCGCAGCCCGGCCTCGAGGCCGTCCAGGGCCGCGGAGAGGTCGCGCCAGGCGCGCCGGGCCTCCGCCGGGCGCAGGGCGGGCGCCAGGGCCATCAGGCGCGGCAGGCGTTGGTCGAGCAGGGCCTGCAACTCGTCGACCGCGCCGGCGACGCGGGTGGAGGGAACGGGCGGCGTGTCGCCCGCCAGGGCCGCGCCGAGCGCGAGCCCGAGCACCAGCCCGGCGGCCCCCCAGACCAGGGTGGCGCGGTGGCGGCGCAGCGCGCGGCGCGCGCCCGCGACGACGGCGGCCGCGCCGCCCTGTTCGGAGAGCGCGCGCACCCGCCGGCCGCGCAGGAACGCCTGGACCTCCGTCAGGAGCTGGCGTGCGTTCACGTAGCGCTCCGCCGGCGTGGGCGCCATCGCCTTGCGCACGACCGCGGCCAGCGCCGGCGGCGCGGTGGCCGGCAGCGGCTGGTAGCGGCCCTGGCGCGCGTCCTGGAACATGTCGTCCAGGGTGCGCAGGCCCGGGTCCTTGAGGCGTGCGAGCTTCTCGTCGATCAGCTCCAGGCGTGCGCCGGCGCCCTCGCGCTCGGCCTCCGCGCGGGCCGCCGTGAGGGCCTGGACGCGGCGGGCGAGTTCGGCGCGCGAGATGCCGGTGGCCGCGGCGATCGGCGCGTCGCCGGCCAGGACGTAGTGGAGCAGCGCCCCGAGCCCCCACACGTCGGTGCGGGCGTTCACGCCGCCTCGCGCCTGCTCGGGCGCCAGGAAGCGCGGCGTGCCCACGATGCCCGACTCCTCGGCGGCGGGCCCCGCCCCGACCGGCGCCTCCGCCCCCTTGCGCGGAAGGACGTGGCACAGGCCCCAGTCGATCACGTAGGGCCGCAGCGTGCGGCTGTCGACGAGCACGTTGTCGGGCTTGAGGTCGCGGTGCACCACCCCGCCCTCCACGTTGGCCACGTAGATGCCGTCGCACACCGGCACGAACACCTCGGCGAGCAGGCGCTCGAGCTCCTGCAGGGGCTTGAGCGATGCGTAGCGTCCGAGCGTCCCGTCCTCCCGCCGGCGCACGATCTCCGTGAGCGTGAGCGGGCGGTGCAGGAGTTCCATGGTGAAGTAGGGCCGTCCGTCGGGCAACTCCCCGCGGTCGAAGACCGGCATCACGTTGGGATGGCGCAGGTTGGCCTGCACCTCGATCTCGCGCAGGAAGCGCCGGCGCCCGGTCTCGGTCTGGCTCGGGCCGAGCACCTTGAGCGCGACGGTGCGGTTCGTGGTCGGGTCGAACGCGCGGTAGACCCGGCTCGTCGCCCCGGCGCCGACGGCCTCCTCGATGGCGTAGCGCCCGACCAGCGCGCCGGCCGTGAGGTCCTCCGCCTCGGCCGGCGCCGTCGCGGCTGCGACTTCGGCCGGCGGGGCCGGGGGCTGGGCCACCGCCGCAGCGGTCGGCCCGGCGGCCGCCTCCGCCGCGCGCTCGCAGCCCAGCGTCCCGTCCGCGGCGAGGCTCACGAGCAGGTCGAGCCCGCAGCCCGCGCACCGGGTGCGCAGGACGGCTCCGGGACCGCTGGGGAGGGAGTCCCGCCGGGCCCGGTGCTTCTGCCCGCAGGCCGGGCAGAAGAAGGGCGGGGGCTTGCGGCCCTCGGCCGCCTCGGCGGCCTCGGCGCCGCGCGCCGGCTCCTCGGGTGTCCTGGCGTCCGGACTCATGCGGGCTCCCTGGCCGGGGGGCCATCCTACCCGCCGCGCGTCCGCCCGGACCTCCCGCGGGCCGGGGCCGGCCCCGGCACGCCTGGGCTACGCCAGGGCCGCGCCGTCGGCCGGCCACCACAGGCGGAAGGTGGCCCCCTCGCCGGGGCGGCTGTGCACCTCGATGCGGCCGCCCATGTCGTCCAGGATGCCGCGCACGATCGCCAGGCCGAGGCCGGTGCCCGCGGTCTTGGTGCTGAAGTGCGGCTCGAAGAGCCGCGGCAGGTCCGCGGGCGCGATGCCCGGCCCCGTGTCCGAGACGTCGATGCGCACCCCGGCGGCGGGGCCGCGCGCCTCGGCCCGGGCGCGGATCTCGACGCGCCCGCCCGGGCCCACGGCCTCCAGCGCGTTGCCCACGACGTTGAGCAGCACGCGCCGGAGTTCCTGCTCGTCCCAGCGCACGCGCGGCAGGTCGGCGGGGATCTCGCTGCGCACCTCGACGCCCTCGGCCCGGGCGCCGGAGTGCAGCACCTCCACCTCGCGCAGGAGTTGGACCACGTCCACCGCCACCAGGTCGCGCTGCGGCAGCCGGGCGAAGTTGGCGAAGTCCCCGGCGATGCGGTCCAGGCCCTGGATCTGCTTGAGGATCACCTGCGCGGTGCGCCGGATGGCCTCGCGCGCGGTGGACGGGTCCCGCGCCACGTCGGCCTCGAGCTGCTGCACCATCAGGCGCATGGGCGTGAGCGGGTTCTTGATCTCGTGGGCCACCTGGCGCGCCATGCGCCGCCAGGCCCCCTCGCGTTCGGCCCGGGCGGCGCGCTCGGTGGCCGCGCGCAGGTCCCGCGTCATCGCGTTGAAGGCCCGCACCAACTGGCCCAGTTCGTCGGAGCCCTCGCCGGGCAGTTCGAGGTCCAGTTCGCCCGCGGCCACGCGCCGGGTGCCGGCGGCGAGTTCGTCCAGGGGATGGGCGAGGTTGCGCGCCGCGACGATGCCGCCCACCAGCACGAGGACCAGGGTGAGGAGGTAGGCGGCCAGGAGGACGCTGCCCGTGAGCACGACCTCCTCCTCGACCCGGTCCCGGTCGTACAGCAGCGGGACGCCCACCGTGGCCCGCGCCAGGCCCGTGCCCGGGTCCAGGACGGGCGCGTAGCCGAACCAGACCGGCCGGCCCGCGTAGACCGCCTCCTGGCGGACCACCTCCCGGCGCTCCAGCACGCTGGCGCGGTACACGTTGGCCGGCAGGCGGCGGGCGAGCAACTCGGCCTGGACGAGGCCCGGGCGGCTGGCCGCGGCCAACTCGCCCTGGCGGTACAGCAGCACCTCGTGGCCGCGCTGCGGGGCCCACTCCTCGAGCCGGTTGGAGGTGGCGTCGTCGAACACGCTCGCGCCCATGCGTTCGAGCTCGCTGCGCACGCGCGCCACGTCGGTCTGGAGGCGCTCGCTCAACTGGCGCTCGTGGCGCGCCTGCGACTCGCGGGCGCTCGCCCAGCCCAGCAGGAGCAGCGGGATCACCGAGATCAGGAAGTACGAGAGCAGGATCTTGTGGTGCAGCCGGAGGCGCAGGCGGGGCAGCGCCCCCAGGAGGCACAGCAGCGCGACGCTCACGCCCAGGCCCACGCCCACCAGGATGAGCCGCGCCAACGCGAGCATCGCGTCGGCCAGGTCGGCCGGGGCGAGGCGCACGGCGAGCGCCACCCCGCGCTCGGCGTCGTAGCGCGCGTAGCCCCGCGAGTCGGCCTCGTCCCAGCGCAGTTCGGGCCGGGCCGGCCCGAGGCCGCCGAGCGCCGCGGGGCCGAAGGCCCCGGGGTCGCGCGCCACGGCGGGGTCGCTGCTGGCCACCACCACGCCGTGGGCGAGCGCCGCGTACTGCAGGCGCGGGCTGCGGGCGAGCGCGGGCGCGCCGGCCGGCCGCAGCGAACGCACGAGCCCCACGAGGCCGCGCAGCTCGAGTTCGAGCAGGTCCGGCACCGTGTACACGACGTGGCCGAGCGTCTCGCCGCCCGCGCCCCGCACGCGCAGGCGCCCGACCACGGAGCGCACCCGCTCGCCGTCTGCGCGGGCGGTCAGCACCTGGGCGTCCTCCGGGCCCAGCGGCGGCTGCGCCGGCGCGAGCCAGGCCGTGGGGACCGGCGCGAGCGAGAAGTGCTCGATGAGGCGGCCGCGCGCGTCGAGCAGGTGTACGACCAGCGGCTGGCCGCTCACGAAGGCCCCGGCGCGCCGCCAGGCGAAGAAGGCGAGGCCCTCGGGGTGCACGCCCTCGGCCGCCGCCCGCAGCGCGGCGCCGAGCGTCGGGTCGCCGCGCGCGTCGTCCAGCGCCGCGCGCACGCCGGCCTGGGCGAGGTCCTCCTGCGCGAGGCGGTGCTCGAGCACGGCCTCGAGGCCCTCGGTGTCGCGCGCCCCGACCCGGGTCCACAGCACCGGGCCCGTGAGCAGCGAGGCCAGCACGCTCAAGATCACGATCCGCCCCGGCAGGCCCAGGAACGGGGTGGCGCCCGGCGCGGGCACGGGTACGAGGGCCGCGAGCAGCGGCACCAGGGCCGCGAGCGGGTGGCAGTTGCCCAGCGCCTGGGCCAGGAAGAAGGCGCCGGCCCCGCCCAGGAGACCGCGCAGGAGGCGCCGCGAAAGGCCGGGGGCCCGGGCCCCCAACGACAGGCCCAGGCCGCACAGCAGCCAGGTGGCGGCCGCGGCCGCGACCAGGCCGCACAGGAGCAGCGCCTGGGGGGCCGCCGGGACGAAGGCCGTGGCGGCGAAGAAGGGGGTTTCGCCCCCGGTGACCGCCGCGTCGACCAGGGCGAGCCAGCCGGCGACGGCCAGCGCGGCGAGCAGCACGCCGGCCGCGGCCCGGGCCGCGCCCCCGCGCCCCGCGGGGGCGGGGCCGCCGCGCGCGAGCCAGGCGACGACGGCGAGCCAGGTGAGCGCCGTGAGGGCGAAGTCCGCCGGCGAGGCCAGCCAGCCCAGCGGCGTCGCGACCGCGAACTCCGCCGGCGAGAAGGCCGCCTCGAGCCCGGGCAGGAGGCGCCCGAGCCCCACCCAGCCCAGGCCCGCCCGCGTGAGGAGGATGAGGCCCACGCCCCCGGCGCGCGCATGGCGCCGGCCCTTGAGCCAACGGGCGGCGCCGGCCACGAGCGCCGCCAGGACCGCAAGGAGCGTCCAGCCCACGTGGCGCTGGCGGCGCTCGATCAACTCGTCGCGCACGGCGTCCGGCCCGCGCGCGCGCACGGCGACCGCCAGCCAGGGGGTTCCGTCCGGGCCCGTGAGTTCGCGGCGCGCCTCGGCGTCCTGCGGGGGCAAGGGCTCCGGGGCGGCGGGCGGGCGCAGGGTCACCCGCTGCAACTCAAGCGGCGTGAGCCAGCGCTCGGCGAAGGGTTCGCCGACCCGCTCCTCGGGCGCCTTCTCCTCGAGGATCACCGTGGCCGTGCCCAGCCCGCCGCGCACCGGCACGGGCCCCAGGGTGAGCGCCTTGAGGAAGGGGCCGTGGTGGTAGGCCAGCGGGCCGCGGCGGAAGGAGCCCTCCCAGGGCGGCGGCGGGGGCTGGGCGAGCGGCTCGATGGGCCGGCCCGCCCAGACGTCCTCCCCGCCCGGTCCCTCCCACAGCACCCCGTCCACCCGTTGGCGGCACCGGAGCGCCTCCAGCGCGTCGAAGGGCGAAGCGCCCGCCTGGTCGGCGCGTTCGAGCGCGTCGCCCAACCCGGCCAGCGTCGCGTCAAGGCGGTCCAGCGCGCGGGCGAGGTCCTGCTCCACGCGGTCGGCGCCGTGCGCGAGCAACTCCGCCCGGCGCGCGAGGACCTCCTCGGGGGCGGGTGCGCAGCCGGTCAGGAGGGCCGGCAGCGCCCACAGCGCCGGCAGGGCGATCGCGACCGCTGCGCCGCGGCTACGGACGGTCCTTCTCCAGGAGCGAGGCGAGCCCATGGCGGTTGCGGTCGGCATCGTACGAGAGCGCGACGCGCAGCAGCGTGGTCGTTTCGTCCTGCTTGTGCGCCCGGTAGGAGAACTCGTAGAGCCGCACCTCCGCCGGCGAGTCCCGCGGGGTCACGTCGCGCAGCGCGGGCCCCTTGCGCAGCCCGGAGAAGTAGGTGCCCAGGGCCCGCAGCGCCTGGGCGGGCTTCATGCGCGTCCAGCGGGCATGGAACGGCGGCCCGAAGAGGCGCACGCCCACCTCGCCGTCGGCCGCCATGCAGGCCACGACCCGGGCGGCGGAGGCCGCGCGCCAGGCCTCCTCGAAGGCCCGGAAGCACACGGCCGGATCCGGGGGCGGCGGGCGCGGAGGTTCCGCGGCCCCGGCCCCCCGGCCGGGCCCTGCCAGGGCCAGGAGGGCAAGGGCGAGGGCCGCCAGCCCCCCCGGCCGGACGGCCGGATCGTGGCGCCCCGCCCCGGGGCCGGCGCCAGGGGCGGGCCGGCGGGAGGCGGGACGGGCCGCGGGCATCGGCGGGCCGGCCCGCAAACGCAGGACCCAACCCGCGGGGCCACCCCCCGCCCGGCCCCGGCCCCCCCGGGGCGCGCGCCGGTGTCCCCCCGGGGGGACGCCGGCGTCCTCACTTCAGGCCGTAGCGCTCCATCTTCTTGTAGAGGTTGGAGCGCTGCATCCCCAGGGCCTCGGCCGTCCGTTTCACGTTCCAGTCGTGTTCCTGGAGGCGCTGCTGGAGGAAGAGGCGCTCGGAGAGTTCCTTGAACTCCTCGAAGCTGCGGGCCGAACGGAACACGTCCGGGGCCGCGGCGGCGGCCTGGGGGCCGGTGAGGCCCTCCAGGTCCTTCACCTCGATGCGGGGGCCGTCCAGGAGGATCGCACACCGCTCCATCAGGTTGCGCAGCTGGCGCACGTTGCCCGGCCAGGGCTGGCGCTCGAGCCAGGCGCGGGCCGGCTCGGCGAGTTCGAGCGGGGGGCGGCCCAGGCGCCCGGCGCTCTGGGCGAGGAAGGTCGCCGCGAGCAGGGCCACGTCCCCGGGCCGCTCGCGCAGCGGCGGCACCTGGATCGGGACGACGTTGAGCCGGTAGTAGAGGTCCTCCCGGAAGCGCCCCTCCTCGCACTCCTTGCGCAGGTCCTTGTTGGTGGCCGCGATCAGCCGCACGTCCACCGGGATCGACTGGTTCCCGCCGACGCGTTGCACGCGCTGCTCCTCGATCACGCGCAGCACCTTGGCCTGGGCCCCGAGCGACATGTCGCCCACCTCGTCGAGGAACAGGGTCCCGCCGTCGGCCTGCTCGAAGCGGCCGCGGCGCAGTTCGGTGGCGCCGGTGAACGAGCCCTTCTCGTGCCCGAACAGCTCGCTCTCGAGCAGTTCGGAGGGGATCGCGGCGCAGTTGACGTCGACGAACGGCTTGCCGGAGCGGTCGCCCAGGTCGTGGATGAGGCGCGCGACCAGCTCCTTGCCGGCCCCGTTCTCGCCCATGATCAGCACGCGGGCCGTCGTGGGCGCCACGCGCTGGATCAGCGCGCGCAGCCCCTCCAGGGGCGGCGACGAGCCCAGCATCTCGCGCGAGGTGCTGGACAGGCGCTCGCGCAGGGCCTGGTTCTCGCCCTTGAGCCGGCGCAGGTGCTGGACGTTGCGCACCGTGAGCAGGACGCGGTCGCGGTCCAGCGGCTTCTCGATGAAGTCCTGGGCGCCCTTGCGGGTGGCCTCCAGCGCCGTCTCGATCGTGCCGTGGCCCGAGATCATCACCACCGAGAGGTCCGGCCGCAGCCGGTGCATCTCCTCCAGGATCTCCATGCCGTCGCGCCCGGGCATCTTGATGTCCAGGAAGGCGAGTTCGAGGCCCGGGTCCGCGGCGAGCGCCGCGAGCCCGGCCTCGCCGTCGCGGGCGACCCGGACCTCGTGGTGCTCGAAGCGCAGGACCAGTTCCAGGCTGTCCCGGATCGCCTCGTCGTCGTCGATGATCAGGATCTTCACGGGGGCGGGCGCCTTCGGGCCGCGGCGCGGCCGGGCGGCCAGGCGGGCGGGGAGGGGGAGGGAGCAGGGAGGGGGGGCGCGCGGCCCGGCCGGGGGCCGGGCGAGGCCCGGGCCGCCCCGGGGGCCGCCCCGGCCTGGTGGGCCGCCCCGCCCCGGGGGCGGGGCGGCACGGTTGCCGGGTTGGGCGCCCGGAGGATACTACCCGTCGGGCGCTGCGCCCGGGTCGGCTCCGGGCGGCCGGCGGCTAACCGCGCCCCCGCCGCGCCGTTCCCAAGGAGTGCCATGTCGCCGCCCCCCGACCCCCGCCCCGCGTCCGGCCGCCTCAAGGGCCCCCGCCCGGCGGCGCTGTCGGGCCTCGGGGACGACGAGTTGATGGCCCGCTGCGGCCGGGGCCAGACGGCGGCGCTGGGCGAGTTGATGGAGCGGCACCAGGACGCGGCCCACCGCTACGCCTGGCGCATCTTCCGCGACCACCACATCGCCGAGGACATGACCCAGGA